>JANXBB010000163.1 GCA_025061975.1 Caldifarciminota bacterium
CAAATCACCTGCCTTTTCTTATTTCAAATCTTTCTAATAAAACCCTAATAATTTTAACCATTACTCTCATTGTTCTCATTTATTATATAGATGCACAAAACACCAATAAAGGTAAAAAATTTTAAGGGAAATATGATCTCTGCATTATTTAAAAATGTTTACTTTTGTGGATTACTTGACTTTATCAAATTTATTGATAATAATTTTTAGTTATGCCCAAAAAAGTAAATTACAAATATGTGG
This sequence comes from Caldifarciminota bacterium, assembly GCA_025061975.1. Lineage (GTDB taxonomy): Bacteria > Hydrothermota > Tepidihabitantia > Tepidihabitantales > CAIPLT01 > JANXBB01. Next base: position 244 of record JANXBB010000163.1, read on the forward strand.
ACTTAAAATATGTTGATTTATTAGGAAAATTGCGCCATGTAACTTTTCCTGCTGAACGATTAACTCTTGCACAAACTGTCGGAATTGGTTTTGATTCCTCTTCGCTTCGTGGATTTAAAAAAACTCAAAAAAGTGATATGGTCCTTATTTTACGAAAAGACGCTCAAGGATTTTTAGACCCCTTCTTTTCCCAGCCCACAATTTCGTTTTTTGCCGATATCTATTATAACGATCGTAAGACCCGTTATGAACGAGATCCAAGATATATATTAGAAAAAGCCGTAGAAAAGTTAAAAGCGTCCCTTAAAGTTAATAACATATTATTTCTTGCCGAACTTGAATTTTATGTTTTTACCAATTTTGAAATCGCTTACGACGAAACTCAATGTATGTATCGATTTACTTCAGACGAAAAAGAAGCAAAACTTTTTAGTGCTTATCACGCTACTGCACCGATTGATCTTTATGCCGATCATCGTAATGAACTTTCCGAGTTGCTCAAATCCTGTCAGATAGATGTTAAATATCATCATCATGAAGGTGGCGAACTAGGCCAGATGGAAATTGAGACAATCTTTACCGATGCTTTAAAGACTGCTGATAATATAACCCTAGCTAAATATCTCATTAGAAACTATTTTCGACGCCAAAATAAATATGTAACTTTTATGCCCAAACCGTTTAAAAACCGTGCCGGTTCCGGAATGCATGTGCACCATCTTATTGAAAAAGCTGGCCGATCGATCTTTAAGGGCGTAGGAAACGAGCTTTCCGAATTTGGTAAACATTATGTCGCAGGAATTTTAGCTCATATTCCGGCAATTTCTGCTTTTGCTAATCCCACAACTAATTCTTACAAACGCCTAAGCGGTGGTTTTGAAACACCGGAAGATGCCACAGTTGGAGTTAGTGATCGGACCTCAGCAATTAGAATTCCTGGTTATGCTCAAGCCCGAATGCCTATTGAATATCGGGTTGGTGACGCTACGGCAAATCCTTATTTAGCACTTGCCGCAATTATTTTAGCCGGTCTTGATGGTGTCAATAAAAAAGGCAAATTAAAACCAAGTTATGTACCATCGTCGTTAAAAGAATCTATTACCGAGTTAAAAACCGACCATGAATTTTTAACAGCCGACGGTATTTTTCCTAAAGAACTAATTGACTTTTGGATTGAGTTTAAAACTAAAGAAATTAAAGATATTGAAGGAACACCCCATCCTTTAGAATTTATTTACTATTTTGAACTATAGAACTAATCAGCAACTATTGTAGCATTACCAAAAGCGATATTAAGCTTAATAAAGAGATAGTCTGAAGTTGTGTCTTCCTCATAACTGGGGGTTTTGTAAGTATATGCACCGAATCCGATAGTTGTGCCATCTGGGAAATGTGCTGAACCAAAAGCAACATTGGCTTTGATTTTTACTGGTAGCGTCGGATTAATCTTTATTTCACCTCCACCAAAAGCAATATTGATTTCAATATCATTTCGGCCGGATTTGAGTTTAAACCCTGAAAAATCTAGCTTTTGGTTGGAAAAGACAATGTCGTATTTATCAATTTTTTCACTAACTTCTTTATATATCGAAGCTTTTCTACAATAACTGCGCCCTGCTGATGTCCCCACGATGATTTTTAGCCCAAGGTATAAAAACAAAACTCCTAAAAAAATTCGAAAAATTGGTAATTTTATACCAAGCGTTGCATTGAGAATTATTAAAATACCGATAATTATAATTATTGTGCCCCAAAACAATGCGTTACAAAGGTGCCCCATTTTCATTTTACTCCTGTTTGTTAAATTCGCTCTTCGGTATTTTTATCAAAAAAGTGTAGCTTGTCAAGTATAAAGCTAAAATTATAGTACTTGCCGCGTTCACCACCAAAATATCCGTGCAACCGAGCAACAAGTCGTTTGCCGCTATCTAAGGTTAGATATGCAATGGTTTCACTGCCCATTGGTTCAAGAACTGTAAGTTTTGCAGGAAAATAAAAACTTGCCTCTTCAGGCTTTGGTACTAAAAAAACATCTTCAGGCCGAATTCCAATTGTGATCTCTTTATTTAAATACCGGCTTAATTTTTCGGCATGGTTATGGGTTAACGGAATAATAATCCCTTCGCCCACAAAACAAAATTTCGGTTCCGGTTTTAAATAACCGTCAAGAAAATTAATTGGGGGGCTTCCAATAAAACCAGCAACAAATTTATTTTTAGGTTCGTTATAAAGTTTCATTGCACTATCCACTTGTAAAAGCTTACCATCTTTCATAACTCCGATTCGCTCTCCCAGAGTCATTGCTTCGGTTTGATCGTGCGTTACATATATTGTTGTTGTCTTGAGCCGTTCGTGAAGTGCTGAAAGTTCGGCGCGCATCTGAACTCGTAATTTAGCATCAATATTTGATAATGGTTCGTCGAACAAGAAAACCTGAGGTTTACGAACAATAGCTCGTCCTACTGCGACTCTTTGACGCTCACCCCCGGAAAGTTCTTTAGGTTTTCGTGAAAGTAAATGTTCAATATTTAAAATCCGCGCCGCTTCTAACACTCGTCTTTGAATTTCGTCCTTGGGAATTTTACGCAATTTCAGCCCAAAAGCCATGTTATCAAATGCCGTCATATGAGGATACAAGGCATAATTTTGGAAAACCATTGCAACATCTCGGTCTTTAGGGGGAATGTCATTAACTAACCGGTCACCAATATAAACATTGCCACTACTAACTTCTTCTAATCCTGCAATGATTCGCAGGACAGTTGATTTACCACATCCCGAAGGTCCAACTAACACAAAAAAATCTCCGTCATTTACCTCCAAAGTAAGCTCTTTTACCGCAACTGTTTTTTTATTGAAAACCTTAGTAACATTTTCTAAGTAAACGCGGCTCATCTTTATTCTTCAATCTTATAATTTAGCTTCTCGGTTTCTAATGACTGGGATTCTTTTTTATTCCAGACAATATCTAAAATTTTACTGATCGTCGGTCGGAGTTGTTTACGAGGCACGACAAGATCTACAAAACCGTGTGCTAATAAAAATTCTGCGGTTTGGAATCCTTCGGGTAATTTTTCTCCAATTGTGCCTTCAATAACTCGTGCTCCGGCAAATCCTAACAGAGCTTTAGGTTCAGCAATAATAATATCTCCTAATGAAGCATAAGAAGCCATAACCCCGGCCATAGTTGGATTGGTCACTACAACTATATAAGGAATTTTAGCTGAAGCAAGTAATGCGAGTTCCGCGGCGGTTTTGGCTAGTTGCATCAAAGAAAAAATCCCTTCTTGCATCCGAGCTCCGCCGGAAGTTGCTACAATTATTAGGGGCACTCGGTCAGTATAAGCTTTTCTAATCGCACGCGCAACTTTCTCGCCAACTACTGAGCCCATACTGCCGCCCATAAAGTTAAAATCCATCGCACCAAATATTACTGCAATATTGTTAATCCGCCCTCGCCCATAAATAAAAGCTTCTTTATAGCCGGTTTTCTTTTGGGCCTCTTCTAGCTTTTCTTTATAATTAGGAAAATTTAAAGGGTTGCCCGAAACAAAGTTCTTATCGAATTCTTCAAAACTTTCGTTATCTAAAATGAGTTCAACGTATTTAGTGGCGCTAATTCGAAAATGATAACCACAGCGCATACAAACAAAAAGATTTTGCTCAAGTGATTTTCGATATAAAATCTCGCCACAACCATCACACCGGAGCCATAATCCTTTAGGAATCTCCATTTTCGAAGGAGTTTTGCTATTTTCTTTCATACTTTCAAAAGTATAAAATTAATTGTAAATAAGTCAAGAACTAAAATCTTTTAGGTTTCTTTTTAATTTTTATTATTATGTTTACGATTAACCCGATCATAGCCAAGCACGCAGCACCAACAATAAAAAAGTCCCCATATTGACGATATATTGTGGTTTTCAGCGGTTGCGGCACTTCACCGGTTAGCACCTTCATTGAAAAAAGTGTGGTTTTTTTAAGTATCCGACCGTAAGGATCAGCAATTAAGGTAATTCCGTTATTAGCACATCGAAGAAGTGGTACCCCATTTTCTACCGCTCGAAGAATCGCTAACTCACAATGTTCGTAAGGTCCGGGTGTATTGCCAAACCAACCGTCATTAGTAATATTAACTAAAAATTGGGCACCACGAATTACAAAATTTCGCGCTAAATCCGGAAATATTGATTCAAAACATATAAGTGCTGCAAATTTATTCACCGGCAGGGTATCTTCTAATTCGAAAATTGTATATTCATGACCAGGACTACAACTTCCCATATCCACAGTCTCTAAGTATCGCATAAAGGGAATCTTATCAATAAAAGGAATTCGTTCGGAGAAAGGAACTAAACGAATCTTTCGGTAGATTTTACTAAACTCAACCGAAATTAGTTCATAATTGCTATCAGATCTCGGATAAAATTTAGGCTCCAACAAAACTGCACCATTATAATATACATTTGAATATCGTTCATAGATCGGGGTTCCACTAAAAATATAAACACCATTCTCATCAGCTAAGCTCTGAAATCTTCGGGCAAGTTCTTGGTCTTTGGTAATATCTACTAAAGTTGCTGTTTCTGGCAAGATAATTAGTTTCGGTTGTTCTTTAATAGCTTTTTTGATTAAGTATATAAGTTCTTCGGTTAATCTTTCCCTTGAGGCTCGATCACCTTTTTCGTTGGGATGAACATTAGGTTGGACTAACGCTACTTTAAATGCAAAGGTATTTTTTTTAACTCGTAGTATTCCATAACCTAATGGTACGAAGAAAACTAACAATATACTTATTAAATATAATAACCGCCTTTTTTTAATTAGGAGATAATAAAAAAGCAGATTTACTAAAATAACCCAGCTTGACAGTCCATAGACCCCAAAAATTGAAGCGATTTGAATAAGTGGGGTGTATGGTGTTTGAGAAGCTCCTAAAAGAGCCCAAGGAAATCCGATTTCAGATTTTGTTCTTAAAAATTCTAATAGTGCCCATATTAACGGTGCCCAAAGAAGTCCGAAAAATTTCGTAAGCAATGAGAAAATCGCCACATATAATGCTAGATAACCTAAAAGTATAGTTATCCCTAAATAAAGTAAGATTTTGGTAGCCTTAGTCACCGGTACCATAAGAAAATAAAGCCACCATAGGTGAAAGAAAAAAAATATAAATCCGAATAGAAGCCCCAAAAGAAAAACTTTTTTATAAGAAGAACTCCGGGTTATAATAAAAAACAATGGGATAAAACTAACATAGGCAAAAAATCTAGCATTATACGGAGCAAAACTCAGACTTAAAAGAAATCCGGAAACTATAAGTAAAAGAACAGCAAACCACACAAAAAGGTCTTCGTTATCTTTTGGATAATAGCCCCGCTTATAATTTAATTGGGACTTCCTTTTTAAATGTTGCCGATTTGTAAAATGCATCAATAATCTGATTAACAATTAAACCATCTTCAGGTTTTATTGGCATCTCAACTCCTAATGTAATACCGTCAATAAAAACTTCAACTAATAGTCGATACGCAGCACGAATATAATCTTTTTGATTAAGAATGCTTTTTGGAGTTACATTTACTAAATGACCATGCATCTCGCGGTTAATTGATACCGGATTTAAAAGTGCTGCTCCTTTGGTGCCAAATGCATTATAATATGAAAAGTCTTTTTCTTGAAGCATACTGAAACTGACTTCTAAAGTAAAAATTTGTTCATCAGAAAACCGCAGCATTGCAAATGCTGCATCTTCAATTGATTCTTGCTGTGTTTTCTTGGGAACTTCTTTCTCCATAAAACGCCGGTGTGCAACACCAACTATAGAAATCGGTTTTTGAGGCTCGGAAAGGTATAAAGCGATATCCAAAATTTGGCTGCCCAACGATAAAAACGCACCGCCTCCAGCGCGCATTTTCTCAGCATACCAGCTCTTCATTGCCCATTCAGCTCGTCCTCTTAACCAACCAGCTTTGCTATAATAAATTTTGCCCAACTCGCCATTATCAATAAAATTCTTTATTAGTTGCACATCACTGCGCAATTTTTGATAAATTGCTGGCAGTAAAATCTTTTTTTTCTTTTTTGCGAGTTTAACCATTTCGCGCGCCTCAGAAGCATTTGTTGCCATTGGAGTTTCAACAAGTACATCCTTATCATATTCTAAAGCGGCAATCGTCATCGGATAATGAAGATAATTAGGAGTTGCAATTATTACTGCTTCAAGCTCCGGATCACGAATAAACTCTTGAAAATCTTCATAATGTCGGGGAATATTATATCGGCTAACCAGGGTCTGTAATTTTCTCGGATCAATATCGCATAGCGCGACTATTTCGGCTTTCTTGTTTTTTCTTAACTCCGGTAAATAAATAAGTTGAGTTTGAATTCCACACCCAACAATTCCAATTTTTGCTTTCTTTTCATCGGTCATTTAATTTTTACCCTCCGCCCTACAATTTCTAATTTTCCTTCGGCAAACAGCCTAATAGCCTCAGGATAGGCTCGATGTTCTTCTGCTAAAACTCGTTCCGCTAAACTCTCTACTGTATCATCATCTTTTACCGGGACAACTCGTTGAATAATAATTGGACCACCATCAACATCTTCAGTAACAAAGTGAACGGTACAGCCAGAAAACTTAGCTCCTGACTCTAAAACCGCTTTATGAACATGTTCACCATAAAGTCCTTTTGCTACCGGGAGTAATGCCGGGTGAATATTCATAATACGATTTTTATAATGCTCGACAAAATACGGTGAAAGAATCCTCATAAACCCTGCTAAACAGACTAAGTCAACTCTGTGTCGGTCTAATTCATCAATAAGAGCTTGTTCAAAATCTTTGCGAGAAGCAAATGCTTTATGATCGATAACAACTGTGGGAATATTGTGTTTTTGGGCTCGCTGTAATGCATAAGCATCGCTTTTATTACTAATAACAATTGCAATCTCGGCAGGAATTTGTCCACGTTCAATAGCATCAATTATCGCCTGAAGATTACTGCCACGTCCGGATACTAAAACACCTAACCGAATTTTTTTCATTATCTTATCATAAAAAATATTTTGTGTTTGTCAATAAATTTTTTATGGCTTCGTAAGATTATCATATGTTTTACATTATACAGCATTATCTAAAGTCCCAGTAAGCGTTTTAAGTGCCAGAATAAATCATTTGTAATATCGCGGATTAAGTTCTTTAAGATCTTTAAGTTTACAAAACCAGAGTCGCCTTTATTTATCAATGATTTTACCTTGACACCAAAAATACTTAATTTTAACCTCAAAATATCACTTCAAAGATAGGGGGGGACGGTATA
>JANXBB010000232.1 GCA_025061975.1 Caldifarciminota bacterium
CCAATTGCTAATGATAAGTAGAAAAATGGCAGCGGATTTTTTATTGGATCAAAAGCGGTTAACGAATTTTTTATTCGAACAAGAAAATCTATACCTATTTTGTCGAAAATATCACCAAACCAGCTTCCGGTAAGCATCCCTGCTATAATTGTTATGCCACCACAAATGGCAAGTAAATTTAAAAATTTGTTCGAGACGTTTAATTTTTTTAGCAGCAAAATACTCAAAACAGTTAATAAGATTCCATAACCAGCATCGGTAAGACAAAGTGCAAAGAAGATAGTAAAAAACGGGGCTAATAACGGTGTGGGATCGATCTCGTACGGTTGAGGCATTGTATAAAGATCTAAAATGATTTCGAAGGGTTTAAATATTTTATGGTTTTCTAAAGCTACTGGAATCTGATCATTTTCTGTAACCGGGAGATTAGTGAAAACCACTGAATTAAATTCGTCAGTTAAACTTTTCAATTTACTTTTGTCTTTAGATTTGATCCAACCTTCAATAAAGATTACTTCTTTCGTTATAACTAAACTGTTTTTTATCTCCTCCAAGGCTAAAAGATTATTGTAATAATCATAAATAACTTTAAATTTTGGTAATTCGTTGCTTATTATTTGAAGTTTTTTATAATATTCATCGATTTCATTAGTTATGTGGTTACAAAGCTTCTGGTTTTGCACAATAATTTCAGAAATTGTTCCTTGATATTTCCTTAAATTGACAATTTCTATTTTATCCAGTAAAGGATAAACTGTACTAAAAAGCTCTTTGGGAATAAGAATTATCGTATAATAGTCGTTTTTTTCTTGATTTATAATTTCATAATAAACCGGATACCTAGATATTTTGTTAATCGTTTCTTTGAAGTCAGTTTCGCTATGAAATGTTCCAATTATTGTTTCTAAATGTTTAAGACCATAAAGTTGACTTAGATCATATTTTAGTTTAATCCAAGGTTTTAAAAATTTAACTTCAGAATCAATTGCTTTTAGTTTTTGTTCAAGCTGCTGGATGTTTGTGTAATAAGTTTTAATTTCATTTAAAGTTTCTAAAAGTTTATAGTTTGTCCCCTGAGTTTCAAATTCTCTTCGAGTTAGCGGGGTTTTTTCTGATATTAAAGCATTACGCTTTTTTTGGAATTCTGCTAAATATTCAATTACTGAATACAGCTCATCGACAGTTTCTTTTAGCGAAATTTGAGTGTTCTGAGGAGTTACTGTTTGCTTATGAGAAATATGAAGTACGCCTAACGATTGAAGACATTTAAGAAAACGTTGTTCTTCTGATTTATGAAGTGCAATTAATATTTTTTCTACAGGAGCAATTGCCATGTTACTTCTTAAGTTCTTCGGATAATTTTTGAATTATAAATTTTATTGCTAATTCACGATTTTTTTGGGCTTTTGTTTTTAATTCTTCGATATCGATTTCAACTTTTTTTACAATATCTCGAATCGTAGTTTGAATTTGCAATAAAGCATCATTAATTTTTTGCATCTCAAGTTTTTTTAATTTTTCGTCAGTTTTTAATATCAGCTCCCGGAGTTCATGTTCGGTTTGCGACAACCGTTCTTTAGCTTCACGTTCGGCATTTTCGACAATTTCTTCAGCAAGTGCTTCAGCTTTTTTTACTTCGGAGATTATGTCAATATCCATATTCACTTTATTTTATTACTTAAGTTTATTCTAGTTGAAGATAATACGCAATATTAGCATTTTTACTGATTTTCGGTTTTATTTTGCCACTAGCTGATGTTGCAATAGTAGTTACTCCGGGTCCGTGACCAGCAATAACGCAATCTGAATGAACAACTATACCTACCGAGGCTGCTCCTTGTTTATAGCATCGGCCATAGGTATTATCAGTATCAGGGAGATAAACTAAATCACCGAATCTTAGATTTTGCAGTTTATTATCAATTATCGTCTTATAATCCTGGGTTGTTATATCATAATCACCGGAAGCAGCAGTTTCGCTTCCTAATCCTGAACCCATTAATACCGGGGGAATAATATGAGCAACCGGGAATTCCAAATAACCATTTTTGAGTTGGGGATTTATTTTCAAAAGTAAATCGGGGTCAAGATTAAAAAATTTAACCTCAGGAAAACTTGTGATTTGAAGACCTTGACCACAGGCACGGATTTGAATATTATCTCCGATAGCTAACTTTTCAATTACACGCCTCGGGAACCATATCAGCACATGTTCAATTCCTCCATGTTTGCCGGTTACAATACCAATAGAACCTTTAGCTTCGCCACTTATTACATAAGCTTTATTACCAATACACGTGTAAAGATTTAACGCTCGGTTTTCGCTTTCATCTTTGTTTTTTACTGACACTCCGGGTTCAATGTGATCTCCTACCCAACCAAAAACCGGATCGCCAACTTTTACATTATAAGTAATACCCCCGGTGCCCGGGAATACAGTAGCCTGTCCTAAATGGTCTAAGCGATAGTTTTGTCGACGGGTTGGAGAAGCAATTTGCCCAATTACAGAAATAATTACTAACTTATCTTTGTTTGTTTTTAACATATTATGCTCCTTTTATTCAACCTTTAAAAATTTCTTGAAATTTTTCATATCCGATTTCTATACCTTTAATGTTTACTTCAGTAAATTTTGATGAAACATTATCTTTTACTGCACTAATTAAAGACCTTTTTGAAACAATTTTTGTTATCCAAGCAAAAGCACCTAACATGATCATATTTCCAACAACTGTTGATCGTAATTCGCTTAACGCAACATTTACTGCAGGAATAGCATATTGGCGGGGAAAATCTTTCGGAATAATCATGCTTGATTCATATAATATTAACCCTGTAGATTTTACTTGACTGTAATATTTGTCGTAGCCTTCCTGGGATAATGCGATTAAAATGTCAGCAGCTTCCACAAATGGCGATGCAATAAACTCATCATTAATAATTACTTGAGAAGTAGTAAGACCGCCTCGAGCAGCTGAGCCATATTCACCAATCGCGCTACTTTCCTTCCCGTCAAGCATTGCTGCATATGCTAAAATTTCTCCGGCAAGAATTATCCCTTGCCCTCCGTAACCTGTTAGTTTAATCTTCGTCACGATACTCACCGATTATAATTTTTTCTGCAAGTTCCTCTTTTTTATATTTTTTTAGGGCATCAAAATGTACTAATCGATTTTTTATAAAGGCATACATGTCATAAAGTGTCGGAAGCTGATTGCGTCTACCATATTGTGTTGGACACGGTGAAACTACATCGATAAACGAGAAACCGTCAGTGTTCAATGCGGTCTTTATTGCTTTGATTAATGGTTTTGTGTGGAATACTGTATACCGCGCAACATATTTTGCACCACACGCTTTAACAAGCTTACATAAGTCAAATGCTTCTTCCGGATTTCCCATAACTGTAGTCATTGTTTTAGTGTTTTTAGGAGTGGTAGGTGAGAGTTGCCCTCCGGTCATTCCATATATACTATTATTAGCACAGATTACTGTCAATCCGACATTTCTTCGAGCAGCATGGATTAAATGATTACCTCCAATTGCTGCTAAATCACCATCACCGGAGATTACAACTACTTTTAATTCCGGATTTGCCTTTTTAACACCGGTAGCATACGCAACCGGTCTTCCGTGAAGAGTATGTAAAGTGTCTGTTTTGAAGTGAGGGCTAGGAATCCATGCGCCGCAGCCGATGCCCGAAACAAAGACCATTTTTTTGAAATCCAACTTGAGTTCATCAATTGCACGTAAAATTACACCCATTAAAATGCCGTGGCCACAACCAGCACAAAACGGTGTGGGAAAAGTTTCTGTCCTTAGGTATTTATATAAATGTTCACTCATGGTATTTTCGAAAAACTTTTATTATATCCGATGGATATATTGCTTCACCACGGGTTTTGGGAATTGGAATTACTTTTTGGTGTGGCAAAATACGCATTATTTCTAATACCAATTGCCCTTGATTCATTTCTGGTACAAAAATAACTTTTGCTTCTAAAGCACATTCTTTTAATGTTTCTTCATCAAAAGGCCAAATTGTAATATAGCGCAAAAGCCCGGCATTTATTTGTGACTCCCGCAACTCGCTAACTACTGCATAGCTACTACGCGCGCTAATTCCGTAAGCGACAAATAGATATTCAGCATTATCAGTAAAATAACGTTCAGTTAAACAGATATCTTTTTTATGATTATCAATTTTTTTACAGAGTCGAGTTACTAACCGTTCTTGAACATCAGGATCAGCGACTTTTCTTATACCATACTCATTATGAGTTGAACCCGTAACAAGCAATTGAGCACCTTGACCAAAACAAGGCATTGGTGGGACGCCATCTTCTTCTTGAGTTCCGAAAGGTGTTTCGGTTAAAGTCTTGTCACGGTTATAAATTTCAATTTCTGGTTTTACTACAAAACTTTCTTTAAGATGGGCAACAACTTCATCAGCTAAAAGTATTGTCGGTACCCGATACTTTTCGGAGAAATTAAACGCTTTGATCGTTAAATCATACATTTCTTGAACCGACCACGGGGAAAGAGCAATTATACGATGGTCACCATGAGCACCCCAGCGAGCTTGCATAACATCGCCTTGAGCAGGTTTTGTAGCTTGGCCGGTTGCTGGTCCGGCTCGTTGAACATCAACAATTACACAGGGAGTCTCGGTCATTACTGCATATCCAATACCCTCAAGCATTAAACTAAAACCCGGACCCGAGGTTGCCGTCATTACTTTTGCACCGGCCCAGGATGCACCGATCATTGAGCAAATTGAAGCAATTTCATCTTCCATTTGCATAAAAACACCACCAACTTCCGGAAGTCGAATTGACATATGTTCCATAATTTCTGAAGATGGTGTGATTGGATAACCGGCATAATATCGGCAACCAGCTGCTAACGCCCCTTCAGCACAGGCAATATTACCTTGCATAAAATACTTTCGCGGCGCTAAAAGACTTTTAACAATTGTTTTCATAAGTCATTGGGTAAAGTTTCTTTATTAATAGGATGTTGAGTTCTAATAATTGTAATTGCTAAATCCGGGCAAAGATATTCGCATAAAAAGCATTCAATACATCGTTCAGGATTTTTAATTATAATTTCTTGAAAACCGCGGGGGGAGACTTTTGTATCTCGAGTATAAACATCTTTAGGGCATATCTCAACGCAAAAACCACATCCTTTACACCATTTCCGATTGAGTCTGATTTCAGCCATTCCTATCATTATAATTAAAAATTACCAGTCGTCAAGTTATTACTTAAAATATCGTTTATAGTTATTTTTAAAAGTAAGCCGAATGTTCGATTTATTTCCAGCAAGTGTTTAAACAACTTTCAAAATAACATTCAATTTGCATATTTTTTAAAATTTTAATCATTGACAAAGTAATAATTTTAGTTTATTATCACTTTTATGAAAGACTGGAAAACAAGAGTTGTAAAACCCGAAGAGGCTTTACGGGCAATAAAATCAGGTAATCGAGTTTTTATTGGTTCAGCTTGTGGAGTACCACGCTCTTTAATAAGAGCTTTATCGAAGATTCCGGCCGAGGATATTGAAATTACCCAAATATTAAATTTAGGAATCATTGATTATACTCACGAAGTA
>JANXBB010000250.1 GCA_025061975.1 Caldifarciminota bacterium
ACTACAAGATCAATATGACGTATCGGTTGGGGAACAATTATATCATCTAATGAAATATAAAAATTATTAAAATCCTTATAATGAAAAGCTAAAACTATAGTATCAATGGTTCCGAGGTATGGTGATAATGGTATTACACATTTTTGCCACTGATAATTACTAGTTGCAAGAATCCTAATAATTTGAAATCCGGTAGTATCTATTGCCGCTTGAGGATTAAAATTCGCTCTTACAAGTAAAGTTTCTGTAATAAGTGAACTTCCGGCACGATACCAAAAAATAATTGAATCCTCAGGTGACGCCAAAAGCCTAGGAGTAATTAACCAATCGTTATTAGGCCAATACGGTGCTTGATCGTATAAAACACTAATTCCAGCTGGCGGGGTATAATAACCAGAAGCAAAAGTGTCGCGATGCCAAGTATTGTGATTATTAAAATTAATCACGCTCCACCCTACAGGAGGAAAGATATCGTCAGAAAAACTCTCACGGTAACCATGACTATAAACAAAAATAACTGTCGATAAGGTGTCATTATTATTAAGGGAATCGCCTGCTAAAGCTGTCCATATTGTAATAAAATAATCACCAGCAGCACCAGGCACTAACCAATCAGGAAAAGTTACTGTTGTTGTTTGATTTTGGCTTAGAGCACTTGTAGTATAACCGGTATCAGTTATTTCATATGAACTTGGACCAATAATTTTTCTGATAACTGGAATTCCCGCAGGAAGGGTATTTCTCCCAAAATTTTTTACAACGGCATTAATAGGTGCTACTGAATTTGCTTTTAAAATTTTATCACTGATAATTGAAATAACGCCACTATTATTGTCTTTCGGTTCATATTTAACAACTGCATCAAAGATAAAATCATATGAATAACCTTGCCAATCATCGTAAAAGTTTTTTACATTATTTAATGTAGTATCATTATTTGAGAGATCAGTAATAATTTGAGTATTTCGGTTAAGACTTACCATTCCCAACCAAAAATTCTGACCACGATCAAAGAAATACATAACAGTATATGTAAGTCGATATATACCGCCGCTTTGAGCATTAAAATTATAATCCTGCACCATAATAGGATAGCCGGGCCGTCTTATCCCGTTTATTGTAGTATCACGCCATATAAAAAATCGGCAAGGAGCATTGCTTGTAGGATTAGGAATTCGCACATAATAAATCGCTTTATGTAAAGTACATTGTCCGGCTGCCCGATGAGGCATTGTAAGTCGCGTTGCAGCATAAATCGAGCAACTACTAAAATATCCTATACCTGTAGTAAAATTATCGTGGTTTCTTAGTGTATCTAAAATTCCGTATTTTAGATCATTTTCCGCGGGTAGATTTATAGTTTTAATTTTTGAAAACTCGGCCGGTGAAAGTTTTTCTATAGTAAAATTTTGACCTAAAACTAGTCCAAAACTTAATAGTAACAAGATAACCCACATATCCCGCATTTTAGAGTAATTATATCTTTTATTTTTTCGTTGTCAAGCATTTTAAACAATCATAGTATCTTTAATTTCTTGCCGTAGCTCGGTAAACTGCTTTAACCATTCTTGACGTTCCTGTTTTAATTTACACACAAGCTCTTTGTATTCGTCGTGGGTATAATAATTCAATGGGTCGTATAACTTTAAGTCAATATTAGGAATTTCATAAGGAACTAAATATTGCCAATCTGGATCAACAATCCATTTAATTGAACCACGGGCAATTTGAGTTAGAATTTCTACAGACTCACGTACAGTAATTTTCTCGCCATTTTCACCTCCAACTCGCCCGGTATTTATAGCGTAAACTTCAATTTCCGGATTTGATTTAATAATTTCATAAAAACGATTGCCTTCTTCAGCTTCCGGCCCGATAATAAACGGATTTGTACCAACTACCCTTTTAGATTTTCCGGCTTGTGATGGATCACCAGCTGATGTTTCAACTGACTCCCCAAGCATAAAAAACGCTGCGCCTTGTTCTGGGGTTAATTTTATAACTGGGGGCATTATATCATTTCGTCGTAAAATAAATACTACAATATTAACAAACGGTAGATCAATGCTTTCATCAGCATAATCTAGTTCTTTGCGTTGCACTACGGCTCGACCATTAGAAGTCAACAAATAATTATGAAAATCAACCTCGCCGTTATCTTCAACAAATACATTTTCTAAAATTGCATTGGGACTTGTCACAACTTTATATAAAAGAGGATCGGACTTCGAACTTAGTCCTTCGGTTTTCATATAAAAATTATTCTCGGTTCCTAAAGCTTCACCGGTGGGTTTTAAAAAAACCACATCGTCTTGCTTAATTACAACTCCTTCAGGTTCAGTCAAAAAATGGTGATGACATGTAAGTGTTGTTTTACCCGTTCCCGAAAGACCGAATAAAAGCATTCCTTTATTTACTAATTTTTGAGTTTTGTCGCGCACTTTAATAATCTTACTACCAGCATGTAGTCCTAACCATCCTCGTCCTTTTACTAAATACATCGCCATTCGTAAAAAAGCCTTCTTAACTTCACCGGTATAGTCTGAGCCTAAAATAAATGTTAAAGATTCCTTAGGAAGAACTAAAACCTTACGTTCTGGCCATTCAGGAATTGAGACAACCGTCATATCTGGTCGATCCTTTTTAATTGGATCAAAAAGCATCTCATACCACATAAATGCATTCCGTGCGTATTCTTTAGTAACATAAAACCGACAAAGAAATTGCGCTTCTTTAGCTTGACCCATAGTACGCTCAACCATAATCATAACCTTACGAGAAATATATTCCAATGCCTGATTAATTATTTTTTCTTGATCAGGTTTGGGACGATCATAAATAATCTCAGTGAATCGTGCACTTCGGGAACGAACATAAGTAATATAAGCAGGGCTGCCATAAATAGTTAAAATCTCATCTTTGCTTGCAAGTTTCCTTAGCTCAACTTTACTTAAATTTTTAATTACAGCCTTAGGACTAATTAATTCGGTGTACATATAAATATCATATCAAAAATTAAACAAATGTCAAAGAGATTATTTGATTCTCATTAACTTACATTATATTTATACCCCCTATCCCCTACCACACCGTCCCCGAGACATTTTAAAAGTCTTCGTGTATGACATAAACTTATAAAACAAGTAATAGTCAAGTCATTTGACAAGATAAGATATATTAACATTAATCATCCTATTATATTTAAGTAAAAATCACCGACGAATTCTGTGTCGAGCTTTACTATGCCCTAAGTTAAATTCCGATGGACAATAAAGTGGATAAATGCGTAAAATGCATATTTAATTTGTTTATCATGCTAATTATCCTTGACTTAGAAATTATTTTTCGATAGGATTTTATTAGTTTATGGACTATAAAATTCTTTTTACAGCATTCATAACTTTATTTTTAGCAGAATTAGCTGACAAAACACAACTCACAGTTTTAGCACTTTCGGCTAGTTCGAAAAACCCCTTGTTAGTCTTTTTAGGTGCAAGTTTAGCTTTAATCGTTTCCACATTATTAGCAGTGCTTTTGGGAAGTGCATTACAAAAAATTCTACCGGTGCGTATTCTTCATATTATTGCCGGAGTTATATTTATTGTAGTTGGTGGGTTACTTCTGGTTCGCAATCTGCGTTAGTTTCCGAATGAAAATCAAAGTTCAGCCCAACGATTTTATTGTTAAAGAAATTTGTAATTTTGAATTAGCTGATCATGGTCCTTACCAGATTTATGAATTAGAAAAAATTGGCTGGGATACTTTTGACTTGTTGGATTATTTAAGCCGTGTCTATCATATAAAAGAGATTGGTCGCGCCGGAATTAAAGATCGATATAGTCATTCGTTTCAATTTATATCTATTAGAACAAATCGCGTCTATAATATTAACGAGAAAAACTTTAAGTTGCGATTTTTGGGATATTCAAAAAGTCCAATTACAATAAACAATCTTATTAAAAATTGGTTTTCAATAACAATTCGCGATCTAAAAGAAAATGAAATTAAGAAAATTCTTTCTAACATTGAATGTGTTAAAAAATATGGTATTCCGAATTACTATGACGAACAACGGATGGGTTCAGCACGAGCTCAAGGAGGATTTATTGCAGTCTTACTTGCTAAAAAACATTATAATGGAGCATTAAAATTATATTTAGCAACTCCGTCAAAATTTGACAGCAGCATAACAAGAAAATTAAAAAAACATATAAATACCTATTGGGGCAAATGGGATAAGTGTCTGTCATTATCCTACGATTACGGTCAGTTACGCTATCCCTTACTTTATCTAAAAAAGCACCCTAAAGACTTTAAAGGCGCAATTAAAACTATCAGAAAGGATCTTTTGGAGATGTTTATAAATGCATATCAAGCTTATGTTTTTAATGAAACCTTAAAGGCAGTTTTAAAATCACTGCCAATATCCTTATTTACTGTCCGTTACCGTTTTGGCGAACTTTATTTTTATGAGAATTTATCGCCTGATATTGTAAATTATCTTAGTAACTTAATAATACCCAGTGCCAGCTACAAATCCACTTTTAAAGAATTAACTTTAAAGTCTATTATCGAAGAGATTCTTCAAAAAGATAGTTTATCACTGGAAAAGTTAAAAATTGATTTAGGAATCAAAGGGGTATTTTTTAAACCTTACGAGCGTAAAGCACTGATCGTGCCCGAAAACTTATTGGTATCGGAAATTAATAGTGACGAACTTTACAAAGATCGCTTTAAAGTTACTTTGTCCTTCTGTTTGCCAAAAGGAAGTTATGCTACTATATTAATAAAACGTCTTGGACACTTATAACACCCGATGCAGTTAATAATTTTACTAACTATTGTAAATCAATTAACATTTGCGCCCAAATTTGATCCAAATTTAAAATGGCAGAAATTAACCACCGCACATTTTAATGTGTATTTTTCAAATCATGGTATATTAAAAAATAATGAAGAAATTGCCAAAATGGTAACTTGGTATTGCGAAGATGCTCACCGAAAACTCACTTCCTTTATGGGTTATGCTCCATATGGAAAAACTAATGTGATTATCGGTGATTTTTATGATTATCCTACGGGGTGGGCAACAACTTTTCCCCAAAATACAATTTTTATAAATCTGGCTTTGCCTAAGGAATTAAAAGTTTATTATCGTAATTGGTTAGAGCACCTAATCCTTCACGAATATACTCACATTTTAACCATGGATATGGTATTCGGGTTAAACAAATATTCCCGAAAGATTTTCGGGCGAATAATTACCCCTAATGTTCTACTGCCATTATTTCTAACCGAAGGCTATGCTATATATAACGAAACAAAATTTACAAAAAAGGGCCGTCTTAATAGTAGCTATTATCAAATGATAATGCGGGCCAAAATCCTTGATAATAAAATATTCCCTTTAGACAAATGGGTAACTTATGAACTTGCAGAATTTCCCGGAGGTGAAACTCCATATTTTTATGGTGGATCGTTCCTTTATTATTTGGCTGAAGAATATGGTGAAGAGAAAATTATTAAATTTGTTCAAAATCATAGCAAAGGATTTCCTTTATTTTTTAATTGCTACGCAAAAAGGATTTGGCAAAAAAATTTTTTTAAACTTTGGCATGACTTCAAAATCCAAACAATCAAAAAGTATCAATCACAAATCAATGAGTTGCAATCCAAACCGTTAACTCCTTATCAGAAATT
Source organism: Caldifarciminota bacterium (assembly GCA_025061975.1). Classification (GTDB taxonomy): domain Bacteria; phylum Hydrothermota; class Tepidihabitantia; order Tepidihabitantales; family CAIPLT01; genus JANXBB01. The sequence goes on from JANXBB010000250.1 coordinate 5,701, forward strand.
AACCACTATTGGTTATTATGTTAATTCCCCAATATACGCCCCTGATGGCCAAAAAATTTATTTTACTTCCCAATCCAGCCACGAGCAAACAACTTTATGGGAATTAGACCTTATAACAAAAAAGAAAAAGTCATTATTAAAAGCTAATATTTCCTCACCAATCCGAATCTCACCCGATGGCAAAAAGATTGTTTTCTGTATTCGGGATTATTATAACAATTTCTATTACTACGATGACTTGTATCTTTTCGAGTTGCAATCAAAAAAGTTAAAAAGACTTACTCAAAAAATGCGCACTGCTGATCCGTGCTTCTTTTCAAGCAACGATAAAATTGTCTTTGTTAAAAACGAATTTGGCGAATACTCAATTAATGTTTTGGAGTTATCAACAGGAATAATTACGACAATTTTAGAATCTAATGATTGTGAACAATATCTAAGTCCTTGTCCTTCACCCGACGGGAAAAAATTGGCGCTAATAATCCGAACCCCTGAAGGTAATATTGACTTATTTATTTACGACTTAGTAACTGAGTGGTTAATTCCAATTACCCACAATACTGCTTTAGAACTTACTCCCTGCTGGTCTCAAAACAATTATCTTTTCTTTGTTTCGGACTTAAACAAGGTTTTTAATATTTATGCCTATAACATAAAAAATGAAGCGTTTTATCAGATTACTAATGTTCTTACCGGTGCGTTTGCTCCTTCAATAGCTCCTAATAATCAAGAACTGTTGTTTCTTGTATACTCCTCTAAAGGTTACGATATCTGCTATACCAAAATTAATTACGATTCGTTGTATTCAATTTCTCCTATTCCAGAAAAAACCTTAGACGCATACAAAACAGAAAAAAATTCTTCTGAACCGGATACCATTTATGGAGTTTTAAGTAACTACTCAAGCATAACCTCACTCTTTCCCAAATTTTGGCTGCCTTTATTTACTTATAATCAATCAGATAAATGGTCCTATGGAGCTTTAACTTACGGAAGTGATATTTTATTTAAACATCAATATCTTTTTTATGCTTTATATAAAAAACCTTTAAACAAATCCTTGATACACTTTGAGTATCTTCTGAATTGTTTTTACCCTGAAGTTAGTATGCGTTTTAGCTATCAAAACAACACTTACCTTTTAGGAATTAACAGTTGTTTCCCCTATATCAAAAACGAATATCGCTTCTCCTTCACTGTCAGTTATTTCTATGAAAAGAAAAACTTACAAACTGGAACAAT
>JANXBB010000251.1 GCA_025061975.1 Caldifarciminota bacterium
AATATTATTATTTTTTTAAGTGTGGATAACCACGAAAAAGGCAAGTTATTAAATAAAACACGCATTAAATTATCATGATAAAAATCAAGATTATCAACATTTACTGCGAAAAAAATCGCAATCAAATAAAAAATTAAATACAAGTAAACTATAAACATTACAAATCACAACTTATTCACCATTTATCAACAGTGCAATTTGTTCAAGGTCTTTACTAATTTTTTCGTTTTGTTTTTTAAGCTCAGTTATTTTCTCAATTGCGTGAATTACTGTGGAATGGTCTTTGCCGCCCAAATAAGCTCCGATTTCTTTTAGCGAAAGGCCGCCTACGGACCGCAAAAAGTACATTGCAACCTGTCGAGCCAATGCAAGATTTTGGGTTCGTTCTTTTGATTGTAGTTGTTCAATGGTAACGTTGTAATAACTCGCGACGAGTTCTAAAATTTTCATTGGTTTAGGTAGGGGCTTATGAGTAAACAGATCTGAAAGGACCTGTTTTGCTATTTCGATGGTAATTGGAGTATTTGTGAGCGAGGCATAACCACTTAATCTAATTAAAGCTCCTTCTAATTCTCGGATATTAGTTTTTATGTTTTCAGCAATAAAGAAGATCACATCAGGTCCTATTTTGATATTTTCTTGTTTAGCCTTATTATTAAGGATAGCGATTCGAGTTTCAATATCCGGGGGTTTTAAATCACAAACCATTCCGGAAAGTAACCGCGATACCAAACGTTCTTCTAACGTAGGAATTTCTCGAGGTGGACGATCCGAGGTAAAGACGATCTGTTTGCCCATCATGTGTAGATGGTTAAAAAGATGAAAAACATCTTCTTGTAATCGTTCTTTGCCTTTAAGATAATGAATATCATCAAGTAATAAAAGGTCCAAATTACGGTATTTGTTATTAAAACTACTAGGATTGCGGTCTTGGATTGATTGAATGAGGTTTAAAAACATTTCTTCTGCTGGTGTGTAGTAAACCTTCAAATGCGGGTATTTTCTTTTAACGTAGTTGCCGATTGCATGGAGAAGATGGGTTTTGCCCAATCCTACACCTCCGTAAATAAATAGAGGGTTATATGCTCGAGCCGGGGCATCCGCCACAGCTTTAGCTGCAGCGTAACACAGTCGGTTAGATTCCCCAACGATGAAATTATCAAAAGTATATCGGGGTGAAAGTCGAGACTCGTTTACCGGCCCAATGTTAGTCGAGATAAATTCTGGCCTATTTGTTGAGGTAGCTTCTTTTTTTACTTGGAACTCGATTTGTAAATTATTTAAATTCAACTTTTCAATTACTGCACGGAGGTAATCTAAATAATATTGAGATATCCACTCAATAAAAAACTGATTCGGAGCTTCAAGTATTAATTTGTGGTCGTTTAGTTGAACTGGGGTTAAAACACCAAACCAGGTATTTACAATTTCTTTCTGCAAAACCTGATTAAGGCCGTCAATAATTTTATCCCAAAAAATTTTAATATTTTCAATGTTATCCACGTTCCACCCCCATAAATACAAACAATTTATTCACACCAATCAATAAAGTTATCCACAAAGTTATCCACACTTTACTATTGTGTAAGTTGTTGTAAAACAACAATTTACAGCACATATTTAAAATTTTCCACATTTTTGTTTTAG
>JANXBB010000260.1 GCA_025061975.1 Caldifarciminota bacterium
TTTGTTCATTCACAAAAGTAAAAGATCTATTTTCATTTCTTAAAACTAATAAGCAACAACAAGATATTAGAATTTGTAATTTTTCTGGAGCTGTTCCGTTGCTTTTATTAGGAATTTTTGAAATAGTTAAAAAAAATTTAATTTATATTGATACTAATAAAGAAGCGATTTTCAGTTATTATGAAACATTAAATTCATTAATATCAAGTGATAAACTATTTATTATAAAAGAAAATATTCGACCGGAAAAAGATTGGTATCAAAACTCATCAAGCTTGAAAATTTTTCTTTTATCAGAAGACGAGCTCAATTTTAAATTACTTAAACAAGAATATTGGAATAGATGTCAAATTAAAATAAGTAGAGAACAAGAAGTAAAAAAAGAAAATTTAATTCGTTGGCTTACTGATACAAATTACGAAAAAGTAAACATAGTTTCAGAACCGGGTGAATATGCGGTTCGGGGAAGTATTATTGATATTTATCCCCCGGATTTGAACTTGCCGGTTCGTATCGAATTTGCTGACAACAAAGTAGTTTCTCTTCGTTACTTTGATTCGGTGTCACAAAAATCTGTAACGCTGATTAATGAAATAGAAATTTTTCTTAATACATTAAATAAACCAGTACATGTTTCATTGAAAGAACTTCTTCCCCGTGACACCGTTTTGGTGACGGCAACGACAAAACTAAACTCTATTTTAAACTTTTTTGATTCTCCAAACTCAAGAAGAATATTTTTAGAACAAAATCCCAGTTCTGACAAACAAACCTTTGATTTAGACTTAGAGAAGCCGTTTCACTATTATGGAAACCTTAAACTACTTAAATCAGAAATTGATTCCTCTACTATCAAATATTTAATAGTTCTTCCGACTCAATCTCAATATGAACGGACAAGTTATTTTTTAGGCGAAAAACCGATATATATTATTGGTGAGCTTAAATGTGGTTTTATGTCACGTTGTGAAGGAGTGTGCGTTTTAACTGATGAAGAACTATTCGGTAAACATCTTCAGAAATTGAGGCCCCGTAAATTTCGGGGACAACCCATTGACGATCTTTTAGGAATCCGTAAAGGCGATTTTGTAGTTCACATTGACTATGGAATTGGTCAATTCGAAGGCATAAAGCGACTTAAAGTTCAGAATCTTGAGAAAGATTTTATTGAAATTAAATATGCTAAAAACCAAAAATTATATCTTCCTGTTGAAAATATAAATTTAATCGAACGCTATATCGGAACAACTGATGAACCTCCAGCACTGAGCGTTTTAGGATCTTCACGTTGGCTTACTGCTAAAAGAAAAGCAGCCGAGGCTCAGGAAAAATATCTTAAAGAACTTTTGACACTCTATGCGCATCGTACCTTGGCACGGAAGTCACCTTTACCAAAAGATGATGAATGGTCAATGCTTGTTGCGCTAAGTTTTCCTTATGAGGAAACAAAAGACCAACTTGCAGTGCTTGAAGAAGTCTATAGCGATTTAGAAAGTGCCTATCCAATGGAAAGACTTTTATGCGGGGACAACGGATTTGGTAAAACCGAGATTGCCCTAAGAGCAGTAGTTAAAGTACTAAGTGGTCTAAAACAAGTCGCAGTGTTAGTTCCTAATACAATTTTAGCCTATCAACATTATAATACTTTT
>JANXBB010000063.1 GCA_025061975.1 Caldifarciminota bacterium
TTTAATCAAGCTGAAGTTTTAGCAGCCGAAGCAAGTTTTGGTTCCGGAATTGAATTTCTAAACTGTCTTAAGCGGAAGAAAAACACCAAATCACAAATTACCCTCAAACACGACGCTCGGATAAAAAATGTTTCTGGGGCGTTTGTTGTCAAAGATGATTTTCTAAAAAAAGTAAAGGACCGTCGGGTAATTTTAGTCGATGACGTAATAACAACTGGCGCTACTTTACAGGAAGCAGCACAAGCTTTAGTAACCGCTCAAGTTACAGAGGTTTATGCAGTAGTAGTTGCCGCAGCACTATAAATCATGCATGCTAAATTAAAGCTATATTGGCCATATTTAGTAGTTTTAACTTTATTAACTATCGGAATTATATTTATCATCAAATATTTAAACTGTTTTATCGCAATTTTCTCAAATCCCGAGCAACTCAAATCTTTATTAACAAGCTCGTTAGATAAACGTTCTAAAATTCTTGCTCCACTAATCCTCATCGGACTACAAACCTTGCAAATTATTTTTGCCCCATTTCCAGGGCACTGGGTCGGTTTTGTCTCGGGATTCGTTTTCGGAGTATTACATGGACTTATATATTCACTTACCGGGATACTTTTAGGTGCAACAATCGACTTCTGGCTTGGGAGATTATTAGGGCGAAAATTTCTAATGGTATTTGTTTCAACCGAAAAAATGAAAATTTTTGATTTTTACGTACTAAAATATGGAACGGCGATAATCTTCCTTTTGCTTTTGTTACCTTTTTCGCCTTTAGGGGACGTCGTTTACTATCTTGCAGGACTTACTGCGGTACCATTTTTATTTTTTTTGTTTATGGTTTTTTTAGCACGACTCCCAAATGCTTTGTTTTTTAATCTATTAGGTGCTAAAGTTGTAGATCTTGGAATGCCAATTGTTTTAGTTTTTGTTGGAGTGCTTGTGGTTGTAGGTGTAATATTTTATTTAAAATTTAGAAATTATTGGATAAGGTGGCTAAATCGGCTTACTTATTTAAAGTGGGGGCAAAAAGATTGACAGAAAAAATAATTTAATTATAATGAATAAGTTATGTTAAATATGAGTGAAAAAACAGATTTTCCTGCTCAATATAATCCAAAGGCGGTCGAGAAAAAATGGTATAATTTTTGGTTAGAAAACAAATTTTTTACTCCGGATCTTTCTAGCAAAAAGCCTCGGTATTGTATCACCATTCCGCCACCCAATATTACCGGTGTCTTACACATGGGCCATGCTTTAAACTCAACTATTCAAGACATTATGATTCGATTTAAAAAATTGCAAGGCTATGAAACTCTCTGGGTCCCGGGAACTGACCATGCAAGTATTGCAACTCATAATCAAATTGAAAAACGTTTAGCAAAAGAAGGAAAGACCCGGTTTGATTTAGGGCGCGACGAATTTTTAAAGCTTGCTTGGGAGTGGAAAGAAAAACATGCTAATATTATTCTTGAACAACTAAAAACTTTAGGTGCAGCGTGCGATTGGAGTAGAACCCGTTTCACTATGGATCCGGATCTATCTCGAGCAGTTCGTGAAGCTTTTGTCCGATATTACGAAAAGGGATTAATTTACAAAGGATATTATATTGTCAATTGGTGTCCCCGTTGCCGAACATCGATTTCTGATTTAGAGGTAAAATATAAAGAAACAAAAACTAAACTCTGGTTTATAAAATATCCTCTGAAAGATAATCAAGAGCAGTGCATTGTAGTAGCCACCACTCGTCCAGAAACAATGCTGGGCGATACAGCACTTGCGGTCAATCCTTCGGACTTTCGCTATAACGAATTTATTGGCAAAACAGCCATTGTACCATTAGTTAATCGGGAAGTACCTATTATTGCTGATGCCCGAGTTGATATCGAATTTGGCACAGGTGCTGTAAAAGTAACTCCGGCGCACGATCCGGTAGACTTTGAGCTTGCCAAAACTCATAATTTGGCGTTTATAAAAATTCTTGACGAAGATGCAAGAGTAACAAAAGACGCCCCACCAAAGTATCAAGGACTTACCCGTGAAGAAGCTCGAGATCAGATCCTTTTAGATTTAGAAACTAACGGTTATCTTCTTAAAACCGAAGATTATGAACACCGAGTGGGTCGCTGCGCTCGATGCGATACAATTACTGAACCAATGATTTCTCTCCAATGGTTTCTTAAAACTAAAGAGCTTGCAGCTCCCGCAATAAAAAAAGTCGAAGATGGGACAGTAAAATTTTATCCGGAACGTTGGAGGAAAGTTTATTTAGACTGGATGTATAATATTAAAGATTGGTGTATTTCCCGGCAACTTTGGTGGGGACATCGAATTCCGGCTTTTTACTGTGATGATTGTGGCTACATGATGGTAACAAGGACTGATCCAAATGAATGCTCAAAATGCCATAGTAAAAACATTCGCCAGGATGAAGACATTTTGGATACGTGGTTTTCTTCTGCGCTCTGGCCGTTTTCGGTTTTAGGATGGCCCGAGGACACTCAAGATCTCCGAGAATTTTATCCGACTAATTTTCTTTCAACCGACCCAGATATTATTTTTCTCTGGGTCGCACGAATGATTATGTCTGGATTAGAATTTTTATCTCAGGTTCCTTTCTACGATGTATATATCCATTCGACAATTTTAACCGAAACAGGCGAACGGATGAGTCGCTCAAAAGGAATCGGAGTTGATCCGGTTATCCTCATTGATAAATACGGTGCATGCGCATTAAGGTTTACATTGGCATATTTAGAAACCGAAAGTCAAACTTATCGATTTTGGGAGAAAAGAGTTGAACTCGGAAGAAACTTCGCAAATAAAATTTGGAATGCTGGGCGATTAGTAAAAATTTTACTCGAAGCTTCAGAAGCTCCATTAAATGAATTACAAATACCATTAGAACTTACTAACGATTTCACATTAATTGATAGATGGTTTATAAGTAAATACAAGAATTTAGTAATAAAAGTAACCTCTTCTCTTGAGCGTTATCAATTTTCACTAGCCGCCCAAGAGCTTTATGAATTTTTCTGGCATCAATTCTGCGATTGGTATTTAGAATTTTGTAAAATCCGAAAGCGTAACGGAGATAATTCTTTTGCCAATTGTCTTTATAATATCTTTAAAGGACTTTTAGTTATGCTTCATCCTTTTATGCCCTTCATTACCGAAGAACTTTGGCACAAATTCTCTTATCCGGAAAAAAGTATTTTACTTAGCTCCTGGCCTACTCCGCCCGAAATCGCTCAAACATCTCAAGAAGATTTTATAACTTTAATGTGCGAGATTATTACTGCTTTAAGAAGTATCCGGTCGGAAATGCGTCTACCGATAAATAAGCCCATTGATTGCTTGGTTAACACCTCTTCCCAGGAGATATTAAACTTTCTTTTAAAAAGTAAAGCTTCTCTTATAATCAAAGAGTTAGCCAAAATAAATGAAATTAAACAAACCGACAAAAGACCGCCTAATTCATCAACCGCTGTGCTTAAAGATCTAGAAGTTTACGTGCCTCTTTCAGGATTGATTGATATTGAAAAAGAAAAGGATCGAATCAAAAAAGAAATTTTAGAATTAGAAACACTGCTTAATAAAACTAATGTCCTACTTGGTAATCCACAATTTTTAGAAAAAGCAAAATTAGAAGTTATTGAGCAAGAAAAAGTTAGACAGAAAACTTTTGAAGAAAAACTTAAACGGTTAAAGGCTATCTTGGTATCTCTTGAGTAATTTGTGAAATATTTAGGGTGGTTGCTTTTTTTGCTCGCAATTGTAGTCGGATTTCTGGGATATAATATAAAATACAATTCTTTAATTAAAGAAAACGAGCGGATTAAAAAAGAAAATTCGGTCTGGCAAAAAGAAGTTGAAAGATTAAAAAAGCTGTCTTCAGAAGTGCTTGCCTCAAAAAGTCTTAAATTTTACCAACGGTTTTATTTTGACGAGATTTTTAGCAACGAAAGCAGTTTTAATTTATCTCCAAGTGGCGAAGTGATTCTAAAAGAAATTATTCCATTGCTCCAAGAATTTCAGGATAATATAATGCTTGTGGGGTATTTTACTGATGAACTGTTAGAAAACGTGCCGGCGCAGACTTTTAAATTAAGCCAAGAAGTAGCATTGAAAAAAGCTCTTCGCGTGGGAGAATTTTTAAATTCCTGGGGTATAAAAAAAGAGCGATTGATTATTTTAGGTGTTGGTAAATTAGAAAGTATCTTTCAAGATAGTACTTTACATACTGAATTTAAAAAAGGATATTTAGAAATTGTGATTCAATGAAACGATGGCTTATAGCAATATTTTCTTTAATTGTTTTTCTAAGACATCCGCTTGAAGCATATAGCAACTCCGCTAAGAGTTATTACCGTTCGCCGGGATTATCAATGATTCTCTCGTTTGCTTTCCCGGGTGGTGGCCAATTTTATTGCGAAGAGTATTTCAAAGGAACATTATTTTTGGTTTCCGAAGGATTTTTAGGATATTATATCTACAAAAGTCAACAAAATTATAAACTAACGGGAGAACAGAAATATCGTGATCAACGAAACAATCTATTATGGTGGTTAGCTACAGTAAAAGCAATTTCATTAGCCGATGCTTATATTTCAGCTCAAATGTATAAATTCAACGAACAATTGCAACTCGGATTAAACGCAACTTCTGATAAAAGACTGAGCTTTTTTGTTAGAATTAAGAAATTTATTTAACCGCTATTACAATAAGCTTTAAAACTAAAAATAATTTCCTAAAGCTTATTCTTCTATTATTACTTTTTCCATTATTACCGGTACTATTGGCCGGTTATTAGAACCTGTTTTTACTTGGGCTATCTTGTCAACTACTTCCATTCCTTCAACTACTTGACCAAAAATTGTGTAATTCCCATCTAAGTGTGGAGCCGGCTGATGACAAATATAAAATTGACTTCCACTGGATGCTTTCTCGGGATTAACCTGGTCAGGTAAACGGGCACAGGCAACTGTTCCACGAATGTGCTTAAGATTCGGGCTAATTTCTGCTGGTATTGTGTACCCTGGTCCACCGGTTCCGTCGCCTTTGGGGTCGCCTCCTTGAACAACAAAACCCGGTATTACACGATGAAATGTCAGCCCGTTATAAAAACCTTGTTTGGCAAGCTTAATAAAATTCTCGCAAGTTTTTGGTGCTTCCTTGGTATATAAAAGAATCTTTATTTTGCCCAGCGCTTCCTCACCATGTTTTACATAGATTATCGCGTATTTCTCAGTTTTAGAGGTACTCGGAGTTATTGATTCGGGTAAACTCGGCTTTTCTGTTGCGACTTTTTCCTGAACCGGAGGCTTGGTTTTAGGGCCACATCCTAAAATTAATCCTGTACCAAGGATCAATACTGACAATCCTAAATTCAATATATTTTTCATAACACCCCCCCTTAAATCACTATTTCACAATCAGCTTTACCCCTGCTCGGGGAACTTTATTAGAAACTTGACAAAAATAAATACCGGATCGAATTTTTCTGCCTTGATGATCTTTTAAATTCCAGCTGACGTTGTCCGAAATCCTAAGTTCATTTATCAGTCGCCCTTGGACATCATATATTTTAATTGTTGAATTTTCTAATTTTCCGTTAAAATTAAATCTTACAAAATCTTTAGCAGGATTTGGCTGAAGTTTTAATGTTAAATTGATAAATTCTCTCGAAGATTCAAATACAGCACTACTTGAAGCATTTTGACGATAGCTTATCCCATCTAAATCAAATCCGGCATAGGGATCTGATGACGAACCTCCGCCGGTATTAGTTATTCTAATGTAGCGCGCACTATCTAAACCCACTGTTGACAAGTCGAAGCTTTGAGTGCCTTGAGCTTGACCGCAGGTAAAGAAACTCCCGCGCCAATCATTAGAAACTGCAACGGAATAATTTTCCGGTGATAAGTCTCCTTCATAAACCACAAAGTCCGCTCCAGGAAAGTTTCTTATAGGAGGAATCGCTTCAAGCACAATTACACCTGATGGACCTAATGAATAAATCTGATTGTCAGGGATTCCTAAACCATCCATAGTTACAGTGGTAAAACTCATATCCGGCCGGTCACGACGAACCCAAACAATTTTCTGCACATAATAAGGTATTGTGGTGTCCCGAACCAACTTTACTTCAATAAAAACTCGTCCAGTATCAGGAACCGTCACGGTAAATGTCTTCGGTAAATATCCATTAGCTTCAACTTGAAAAGTATAATTCCCCGGTGCAACCATTTTATGAAAATCGCCACAAATTTTATCCGTATAAACCGTCCAACGTTTAGGATTAATAAATTTAATCATTGCAAAAAGTGGCTCTTCAGTAATTGAGTCCTTAACTAAACCCGAAATACCCCATCCGGCTCGTAAAATCATCTTCATCAGTGCCCGACGATTAGCAAGACAGATACTGTCAACTCGAGCTTGAGTTGAAGGTTGTTGGGTCTCAATAGTTGTGCCAATTCCGCCCCAAATACCAAACATTGCATCCTGAGCCGATCCGCGTACGTAATACCAATCATATCCATTAATCTTCTGAAGCTGAGTAGTTGAAGACCCATATGTTGAGTCTGCATATTCCTGAGAAATTGTAATAATATAACCGGAATCTGGCGGATCTTTCGGATGATGGTCCCAAACATAGTTCACATAAGAAGCGGCAGAATGATACTCATATTCCAAAGTAATATTATTAAGCTCAGCATGCGCTCGCATAGCTCGGGTCTCAGGCTGAGAAAACGGCGCTGAGCTGCTTCCTTCACCTGACCACATATAACCATAATCTCGATTGAGATCCACTCCGGCACCATTATATCGTGAATTGTTCACATGCCCATCAGGATTAAAAACAGGCACAATCCAAATTTCGCGGTTATTAACTAAATTACTAACCTGGGGATTAAATGCATAATTACTCAAAAGATACTGCAGAAAAGCCAAAGTAATCTCGGTTGAAATCTTTTCATTTCCGTGATGCGCTCCTACTAAACGAACTTCGGGCTCCAATTCTTCAACTCCCGGATTGTCACTAACTTTAATGCCTAAAATCGCACGATTACCCGCAGAATAACCTAAAGTCTCAAGTTTGGTAATTGCGGGATATTGGGCTCTAAGAGCAACCAACATACTACACACCTGAGCATAACTATGATAAATCTGAGGCATATCTGTATAGGCATCTCGATAATCATTGGCAACAATCTCAAGTTTATATCCACGAGATCGGAGTTCTTCTATTAAGTCATCATTGGCTAAAGCATAAACCGCATGCTCTTGGGCATCAATAACCGAGAGCTTAAATTGGTCCTGAAGCAGATAAACTTCGTCGTGATTGCTAACCGAAATCTTAATAAGACGCTCTAAAGACTTATTAGGCGCGGCGAAGCTAATATCCGCCATACCCCATACCCCAATTGCGAAAATTAAGAAAATTAAAATGTAACGCATAGTTTAATAGTGTAAAATATTTACTAATCAAAGTCAATAGATTATATTGTCTTGACATTGCTCTAAAATATTATAAAATGTTTTGGGTATGTGTCTGTGGTCTTGGAAACGAAAACTAAAACATTTAGAAAAAATTGCAACATCAGCGGAAGCTAAACCATTAGAAATTTTAAAAAACCTGAATTTAAAACCCGGCGATTTAGTAGCGGATATCGGTTCGGGAAGTGGTTTTTTTGCAATCCAGTTCGCCCGATTGGTGGGCGAAAACGGTAAAGTATACGCCTTAGATACCGACGAGAGATTTTTAACATTTGTAAAAGAACGTGCCCAAAAAGAAGGAATAAATAATTTATTCACCATAAAAGTTAACGCCTTTGAACTAGCACTGCCCGAAAATGTTGACCTGTTCTTTTTACGCAACGTCTATCATCACTTACCCGAACCGATAAAATATTTTGTCGCTTTAAGAAAATTTCTTAAACCCCACGGTCGAATCGCAATTATCGAACGCACCAAACCTAAACGCCGACTCTTCTCACGCCAAAAACACGCTACCCCAGAATCAGTAATTGTCGAAAATTTAATCCGCAGCGGTTTTGTAATCTCTAACCGGTTCGACTTCCTTACCGATCAATGCTTCCTAATCTTCAGAAAAGAAGTTTAATTAAACCGGTTAAAAATATAACTTCTTGATTTTCAATTAGTAATACAAACAAAGCCTGTCATGTAGGGGGTAGACGGTCCGGGGATACTAAAATTGGTGTTAAAAGATAAGCTAAAAGGCTGCGTTTTTAAGTAAGTAAATGTAGAAGATTTTGTAAAATTCGAGCGTAAAATTTAGTTAGAGATATAAAAGAGATTGGGGCTTGAGTTTGTTGGCGATGTAATTCTTGTTTTAAGGCGACGTTAACCCTTGGGGTAAACTCTTGACAGATAATCGGGTTTTACTTAATTTATCTTGATGCCTGAGGTCTATGTTGGAACTTCTGGTTGGTTTTATTCATGGAATCCTGAGCGCACACTAGATTGGTATATTGCTAATTCTAAACTTAATTCCATAGAGCTTAACGCTTCTTTTTATCGCTTTCCGTTTCCGAATCAGATAAAAAGTTGGGCGAAAAAGTCTTTTGCGTTGCGCTGGGCAATAAAAGTCTCGCGGCGCATTACCCATTTAGATAAATTTAATTCCGCAAGTTATGAAATCTGGCAGAGTTTTTATGAACTTTTTAGTCCTTTAGAGGATGCCATTGACTTTTATCTTTTTCAGCTTCCGCCTTCTTTTACTCCGGAGTCGCTTTTGGTATTAGAAAAATTTATTAAGAAAACAGATCTTAAAGAAAAGTTTGCCTTGGAGGTAAGAAATTCTAAATGGTTCAAAGACGAATATCTTTTATGGGCTAAAGACTTAAAAATCACCTGGGTTTCAATCTCTGCTCCTAAATTACCTGATACAATTTATAATACAAACGGAATTGTTTATCTGCGGTTTCATGGTAAAGATCAGTGGTATCAATATTGTTATTCCAAAAAAGAATTAAAAGATTTTGTTCAACGGATCCTTAAAGTAGCCCCGAAAAAAATTTATGCTTTTTTTAACAATGACCAAGATATGCTTACTAACGCTCAAACATTTAAAAACCTTTTAGAAAAAGCTCTTAGAATTTAGCATTCTTTAAGCTTAAAACCTTAATACTTGACTAATTTTGCAAAATATTGACAAAACCTTATAAGCGATATATTTTTATTAAAAGGGGACTACGAACAGTTATTCCCCAAAGGGGGCATTTATGAAATGGAGGTTACTATTAAGTTTTATCCCGCTAGTATTATTTGGTCAATGGCTTGAAACTACAATTCCGGTTCCAGATTTAGTGTACGGAGTTCAGAATCCTGAAGTAATTATTAAAAATCCCACAAACAACAAAATTTATATTGGAGGAACTGACTGTATCCTTGAACTTGACGGTTATACTAATCAAAAGAATAGCCGTATTCCAATTGATGGAACAATTAAAGCGTTGTGTTTTAATCCGGCTACTAATAAACTTTATGCAGGTAACGTATCTAATAATACGATTGCAGTAATTGAGGGGAATTTAAGCACCGTTATAACCATAATTCCGGTTGATACCTCACCACGCTGCTTAGTTTATAACCCAATTAATAATAAAATTTATTGCGCTAATTCCGAAAGTAATAAACTTACAGTTATTGATGGAACAACAAATCAGATAATTCGTTCAATTCCAGTTGGTGGCTTACCAATTGCTTTACTAATAAATCCAATAACTAATTATTTATATTGTGCCAATTGCTCGGACAATACTGTTACGGTAATAAATACACTTACCGACTCGATTATAACCACAATCTCAGTTGGAGCCATTCCACGTAGGTTAGTTTGTAATTTAATCAACAATAAAATTTATTGCGCTAATTACGGAAGTAGCTCGGTTTCAGTTATTGATGGTGTTACCAATCAGGTAATTGCTACCATATCGGTTAGAGATTATCCTTATCCGATGATTTGGTCTGCAACAAATAATAAAATCTATTGCGGTGCTGATGGACAAATTTTAGTAATTGACGGTGCTACCAATCAAATAACCGGAACAGTTTCGATTAATGGATGGGCTCGGGACTTAGCATATAACACAATTAATAACAAAGTCTATTGTATTACTTATAACCAAATATCGATAATTGATGGTATAACTAATCAAATAGTAGCTATACTTCCTGTAGAAATTTATCCGCAGGAGCTTTTATACGACGAAACATGTAATAAAGTATATTGTACCCATCCATTACAGCATAATGTTTCTATTATTGATGGGGCTACTAACCAAAAGGTTAATACCGTTCCGGTGGGCAATTTCCCGGTAGCGATGGAGTATAATGGATTTAATAATAAAATCTATTGCGCTAATTTCTTTAACAAAAGTATCACCGTCATTGATGGGGCTACTAATAACATTATAACTAACATTCTAACCAATGTTGATCCTGCGGCATTATGTTATAATCCGGTTACTAATGAGATTTATTGTGCAAATTATGGTTCGAATAATATAACTGTATATAATGGACTGAGCAATACACTTCTAGCAACAATTCCGGTCGGTGAAGGTCCTTGGGCATTAACTTATAATCCAGTTAATAATAAAGTATATTCGGCAAATCTTCTCAGTAACAGTCTAACCGCCATTGATGGATATTCGCATGCTGTACTTAGCACAATCAATGTTGGGGCGGGTCCTTGTGTATTAGCTTGTAACCCAACCAATAACAAAATCTACAGTGGTAATCGAATTGATTATACGCTATCAATAATTGATGCTCAAAGAGACAGTCTAATAATTACCCGGCCAATTTGGTACGAACCTAAAGCGCTTATTTATAATCCCAATAATAACAAAATCTATTGCAGTGATAATTGCGGCGGTAACTTGATTTTGGTAATTGACGGGTTAACTAATAATATTGTAAACATTATTCCTACAGATAATCTTCCTATTGCTATGGCTCTTAATTCTGCAACCAATAAACTTTATGTTGCCTGTTATTACTCAAATAGTGTTATCGTTATTGATTGTGATACCGATGAGGTTGTTCGTTATTTAACTGTTGGGACTAACCCTTGTGCTTTACTTTATAACCCAATAACCAACAAAATTTATTGTGCTAATTACGGTAGCAATAATGTAACGGTTATTGACGGAGTATCAAACACAATAATTGCAACAATTAATGTGGGAGTAGCTCCAAAAACTCTCCTTTTTAATCCTCAGCAAAATCGGATTTATGTCGCTAATTATAAAAGCGCTACCGTCTCGGTAATTCGAGATCTAACGCCCGGAATCGAGGATGAATTCTTTGCCCGTAATAATAAAGACTATAACTTCAAAGTTTATCCCAATCCGGCGTCATCGTATTTTACAGTTCAGTTACCGAAATCACACGGCGTAGTTAAAGTATTTGATGCTACCGGAACGGTTATTAAAACGGTTACGGCTACTGATTTCCCTAAAGTTAAGATCGTTACTGATAATATTAAAAATGGCGTTTATTTCATAAAAACTGATAGCTCAAAGGAACTTTTAAAAATCACTATCGTAAAACAGTAATCTATTGCATAAAACACTTGACAAGGTTTTATAGTTTGTTTATCATTAAAGCATGAAAGTTTTTAATCTCTTTTTTCTATTAACTTTTTTAGGCGCACTAGTTTTAACTTACGGTGCGCAGCGTGTTGTAGTTTGCGAAGAACTTTACCAGGAAGGTTGAAGCTCTTGTAATCCAGCCAGTGGGACATTGGCTCAAATCTCTTATAACTATCCAAATCAAACTGCAGTAATTGAAATGCATATCTCATCTGCATATCCTTTATATTCTGCTAAAGCTCGTAATCGTATGCTTTACTTAAATCCCGGGACTAATTATACCCCATGGCTTTTTATGGACGGTTACTCTTCAGGTTCAAATTATTCTGGTTGGCTATCACTAATTTTAGCTCGGGCTGCAGTACCAAGTCCAATCGCAACACGCATTTCGGGAACATATAATCCTCAAAATCGCAGTGGAACAATTTCCCTCTCTTTACAGAGTGAAACCACCGCTACGCTCCAAGCTCGGGTTCTCTTTGTAATCACTGAAGACAGCATTTTCTATCAAGCACCAAATGGTGACAATCTCCATAATCATGTAGCGCGAGATTATATTCCGGATCATATTGGAACTCTTATTGAACTCCGCGACACCTTAACCGTAAGTTATCCGTTTACTATCGCTTCAAACTGGGTAGCAGAAAAATGTGAAATAGTAGCAATTGTTCAGAACTCGGTTGCTGTCAATAATACCCGGGAAGTCTTTCAGGGCGCCAAAATTAAAGTCCGAGACTTGGCAATTGTTGGGCTTGAAGAAGCTCCTTCTGCGGTATCGCTGTGTTCTATAATAAAACAACGCTCTTTTATTGTTAATAACAACATTGTGGAGTTTATAATAAATCTACCGGACAATACTTTTTATAATTTAAAAATAATTGATATATCAGGCAAAACTGTTTTAACTAAAGAACGACTTGCTCGGGGAAAAACTGAATTGGTTCAATTATCTCTGCCGGAAAATCTTAAAAGCGGCGTCTATTTTTACTCATTAGAAACCAATACCTCCTTTAAACTTCAAACTGAACCAAGAGGAAAGTTTATTGTAATGAAAAATTAAAAAAATCAGAAATTTTATGCAAAATCTAAAATTCGTTTTAATAGTTTGTTCTGTAGTTAACCTCTTATCGGCAGGTGAATTACTCACCAACGGCAATTTTGAACAACCGTTAGATATAGGATGGTATAGCACAATTGTAACTGCGACATCTTATGATACAATTGACCGACAAACTTTTTTTCACCCCGATCCTGACTATGAAGTCCGAGTTAAAAAATATGATGCAGTTTGTGCCAAAGTCTACCAGACGATCAGTATTCCGACAACCGATTTAGATTTCTCAGTAAACGCCAAACTATATGCTTATGAATATACGCCTACCGCCTCATATTGGGCTGCTGCAGCAATAATTCTTCGTTATCTTGACGACAACAATAACTGGCTTGGTGAAACTCGAATTACCTATAAAACACCTCACTCGCCTTGGATTAACACCAGCACGGTTCATTTAATTAATGCCCCAGATCCCAATAATTGGTATCAATACAATTTTAATCTTAATTCCGAACTTGCCAATCTTTCGGGCATCAACTCTTCAGCGATAAGAAAAATTCAAGTACTCTTAATGGACACTACGAACGGGTGTTGAAGTGGTCATTGTGAGGCGAGGGTCCTCGCCGATGATATTTCATTAAGATATAATGGGCCTAATCCTTATTTAGATTTTATTCGAGCTAATGTTTACGACTCAACAGGTAATAATAATCGCCGCTTAGATCCGGGCGAGCTTGTTAATCTTACTGTTGTTTTCCGTAATATTGGAGGACAGGTTTTTAATAATCTATCAGCTCAATTAATTACGGCAGATCCTTACATTACTATCATTGATGGCACATCATATTATGGACAGTTGCTAATCGACAGTATTAAAGAAAATTTTTTAGACCCATTTAGAGTTTATGTAAGTCCGTCTTCTCCTCCCGGTCGAACAGTTTTGTTTAAGGTTATCGTATCTGATTATAGTTATCTTGATACTTTTGAATTCACTCTTCCGGTTGGCCCGTACCATTTTCTTATTTGGAACCCTGATCCAACCCCATCTTCTGGTCAAACAATCTATAACACTTTAAGTACTTTAGGCTATAATGGCCAAATTACTACGAATATTTTAACTGAACCGTTGGATTTATATCAATCCCTTTTTGTTTGTTTAGGTGTTTATCCTAACAATTATCGAATTTCAGCGAACAGCCAAGAAGCACTGAAAATTGTTAATTATCTAAATAATGGTGGTCGAGTTTATATGGAAGGAGGAGAGGTTTGGTATTATGACCCATTAGTTGGTGGCCACAACTTCAATAGTCTATTTGGACTTACTGGAATAAGTGACGGTAGTGGAGATATGGGGCCTGTTGTA
This sequence comes from Caldifarciminota bacterium, assembly GCA_025061975.1. GTDB lineage: Bacteria > Hydrothermota > Tepidihabitantia > Tepidihabitantales > CAIPLT01 > JANXBB01. The sequence goes on from JANXBB010000063.1 coordinate 14,036, forward strand.
GGATTCGAGAATACTTTTAGTCGCGGTATGTATTTCAACTATGCCGGAGAAAACAATTATATGGACCAAATCAATGCAACAACCGGCTTTTTAATTTTTAGAGACGGCAACAATAGTTATAATTGTGGTGTAGCTTATAATCCGGGAAATTATCGAACTATTGGAGTATCCTTTGAATTTGGAGGTCTAATTGATGGAATGCCGCCATCAACTAAAGCAATTCTTCTTGATTCGATAATGAAGTTTTTTGAAATTACCTTGCCTGGAATCGAAGAAAACTCGACTGCGATGAATGTCTCGGTTTCTCAAATTACATGTTATCCCAATCCTTTCTCGGTTGCTACAATTATCAAGCCGCTTTCCTTAGATATTTTAGGTATTAAAATATATAATGCCAATGGAGTATTGGTAAACAAAATAGAGTCTCCTACAAACTCCGGTAATTTCGTGTGGTATGGAACCGACCAGACAGGAAAAAGTCTTCCTTCAGGAGTTTATTTTGTAGTGCCAATTAAACAAGAACATCAGAAGCCTTTACGAATACTTTTAATTAAAAAGTAATTTTACTTATACTCACTAGCCCGAAAAAAATTCCCAACCCAATAATTCCACTTATGCCTAATGTAATTAGTTGATTAATAAAATTAAACGCCAGTATTTTCTTACTAAGTAAAGAAAAAACCCAAAAACTTATGATTGCCGAAATTACTGCATAACAAAAAGTAAGAAGTACGACGCGATTAATTTGGGCGCTCCCCCAACTTCCAATTTTTTTCTTTAGAAAATAACTTAGTATTCCAAAATTAAGAAAAGCACATAATGAAGTTGCTAAAGGAAAAGTCCTAAAGCCGATAACTGTCATTAAACTACGATTGATCAAAAAATTAACAACAACTATGCTTAAACCGACTAAAGCCGGAGTTTTTGTGTCTTTGAGTGCATAAAAACAAGCGGCAATACTTCGAACGCCTGCTTGAGCAAAAATTCCTGGAGCGTATAACATTAAAGCTTGTGCTGTATATAGGGTATCTTGAGGAGTAAATTTACCGTGCTCGTAAATAATTCTTGTTATTGGAATAGCCAATGCTAAGAAAAGAGCAGAAATCGGAAGTGTAAGCAGTGAAACTAGTTTTAGCGCGTGTCGTAACTGTTCTTTTAAGACCTCAGAAGTTTCTTCAGCTACTTTTGAAGAAAATTCCGCTATTGCTACACTCCCCACAGCAACTCCAAAAAGTCCGGCTGGCAAGTGCATTATCCGATAGGCATAATTTAAATAAGTAATGGAACGTTCTTCAAGAAAAGTTACAAGAAATGTATTTACAGCGAAATTTATCTGATAAGAAGCTAAACCTAATATTGTGGGAATCCATAGCATCAAAACTCTTCTCAGTTCCGGATCTTTAAAATTGACATAAAACGAGTATTTAAATCCTTTCTTAATAAGACTTGGAATCTGGATTAAAAATTGAAAACAAGCACCAATTGTTACTCCATAAGCCATTCCTAAAATAGGCTCATAATTGTGATTAACAAAATAACGATAGCTAAAAATTGCCACTAAAACCGAGCCAAGATTAAATAATGCTGGTGCTAGGGCTGGAAGAAAAAAATCTTTAAAAGCATTTAACACCCCCATAGCCCAACTTGCTAAAGCTACAAACAACAGGAAAGGAAGCATAATTCGAGTAAGTGTCGAAGTTAACTCCTGCTTTCCTGAAACTTCTTTAAATCCGTATGCAAGAACCTTCACTAGTGCGGGAGCAAAAATCATACCCAAGACAACGATCACCCCTACTACAATAAACAACGTGTTAAAAACATTGGATGCAAATCGCCATACTTCTTTTCGATCTTTTTTCACTAAATTATCAACAAATGTTGGAACAAATGCTGAAGAGAGTGCACTTTCAGCAAATAGATCGCGGAACAAATTAGGAATTCTAAATGCAACTTGAAAAGCATCGGTGGCAAATCCGGCACCAAAAAGATAAGCAAACACTGATTCTCGAATAAGTCCTAAAATCCTGCTGATTAAAGTGCCCGCAGTAAAACTACCAACTCGCCGTGTAAACTTATCAAACATCAATTTTTAATTTAAATTAACCTGCGATCAAAATTACGATACTGAATAGCTTCGGCAATATGTTCTGAAGTGATTTTAGGACTTTCGGCTAAGTCGGCAATTGTTCGGGCAACCTTTAAAATTCTATCATAAGATCGCGCCGAAAAGCCAAAATGTTCAATTGCTCTCTTAAGAAGTTCTTCGCTGGTCTTATCAATTTCACAAAAAAGTCTTATTTCTCTTGAACTCATTTGGCTGTTACAATATATCGGCTGCCGTTTGTTAATTTCTCTAAACCGTTTAATTTGAATTTCTCTTGCTCGATTAACCCGATCTCTAATTGCTTCTGACGATTCGCCGGCTTCTTTTTGAGCCAAAGCCTCGTATCTTATCGAAGGTACCTCGATATGAACATCAATTCGGTCTAATAGTGGCCCTGAAATTCGAGACCGATATTTTTTTATCATCCAAATTGTACAGCTGCATTCGCGGTGCGGATCAGAAAAATACCCACAAGGACATGGATTCATACTTGCGGCAAGCATAAATCGCGCCGGATATGTTATTGTTTGCTTAGCTCGGCCGATAGTTACAAAACCGTCTTCTAGCGGTTGACGCAAAGACTCTAAAACATCGCGATGAAATTCCGGAAGTTCATCTAGGAATAAAACGCCATTATGAGCCAATGAAACCTCCCCGGGTTTGGGATAAGCACCTCCTCCAATTAAGCCGGCTTCAGAAATTGAATGATGCGGACTACGAAAAGGCCGTGTAGCTATTATCGGTTGGCTTGGAGCTAAAGTTCCGGCAACGCTGTGGATTTTTGTCGCCTCTAAAGCTTCTTCAAGTTCCATCTTCGGCAAAATTGTCGCAAGTCGTCGAGCAAGCATAGTCTTACCCGTACCGGGCGGACCTATCATCAAAATGTTATGACCACCAGCTGCTGCTACTTCAAGCGCTCGTTTGGCATGCTCTTGCCCTTTAACTTCAGAAAAATCTACCAAATTTTCAGACGCTAAATTAAATATCTCTTCTAAGTTTACTTTCATAGGTTCAATAGTCTTACTGCCCGAAAGAAATCCGACAACGTCAATTAAATGTTCAGCCGGATAAACATTAACTCCACTAACCAATGCTCCTTCTTTTGCATTTTCTTTGGGCAAAATAATTCCCGAAAAACCATAGTTTCGGGTTGCCATCGCCATCGAAATCGTTCCTTTGATTGGCTTTAAAGTGCCATCTAAAGAAAGTTCGCCAACAAGCAAAAACCGGTCAAGAATATTAGAGTTAAAAACTCCAAGCGCCCTAAGCAACCCTATTGCTATTGGCAAATCAAAAATTGCACCTTCTTTTTTAATATCCGCTGGTGCTAAATTCACGGTAATGCGACGAGTGGGCAACTTAAATCCCGAATTTTTAATCGCGGTCGTAACCCGATGCTGTGCTTCTTTTACTGCATTATCCGGTAATCCAACAATTACAAATGACCGAAGTCCTAAGCTTAAATCAACCTCAACTTCGACTAAATAGGCATCGATGCCGTAAATACTTGCTGAGTAGATTTTTGCCAGCATTTCCTTTAGCATAGCAATAATTCTGCTTCTGTCAAGTAAAACGAATATGCGTTGACTAATAATAAAACTTGTAATAAAATAGTAGTTATGAAAAATTCCTCAAGGGTTTTTTTACGCTGTCGAATCTGTCAAGAGCTCAAAGAAGGAATTAAATTAAAAAGCTATAATCTAAAAATCTGCCATGACTGTTTTTTGACCTTCTTTAGAAGGCGTGTTCAAAATACTGTTGCTAAATTCCGAATGTTTAAAAAAGATGACAATATTTTAGTTGCAGTATCAGGTGGAAAAGACAGTGTCGCCTTAGCAAAAGTATTAAAAGACCTAGGCTATAGAATTACCCTCTTTCACGTAAATTGTCGAATTACCGAAGATAACTATTCAGAGATCTCCCAGAAAAAAGTTGAAGAACTTGCAGAACGCGAAGACTTGCCGCTTAAAATTTACAGTTTTGAAAAAGAATTTCCGGTTGATATAAAATTAGCAGCAAAAATTTCTCGACGTGAAATTTGTGCGGTTTGTGGTATGATTAAAAGATATATCCTTAATCGAGAAACCAAAGATTTTGATGTTATTTGTACCGGTCATACTTTAAACGACGAAGCCGCAAATCTCTTGTCGTCTTTTATTTTCTGGAATGACTTTTTTGTCCGTCAATATCCAGTTTTAGAGGAAAAAGGAAGTCTAAAAAAACGTGCCAAACCTTTAACATTTACTTTTGAACAAGAAACCAAACTTTTCTGCGAAATTTTGGCTTTACCTTATAATCCGAATCCCTGCCCGCTAGTTGGCGGATCTTATCTTTTCTTTAAAAAAATTGTTAATGAAATTGAATCCGAAATGCCCTCGGCAATTATAAATTTTTATAAGGGATTTCTAAAAAGAAAAAAATCTCTTGGATTAATTAAAAGAGCCGAAGAAATTAAGCTTGAGCCCTGTGAACGCTGTGGCTATTTAACAGTCGCGAAACTTTGTAATTTTTGCCGGTTGCATGAAAAAATCCAAAAATATCTCGGCACACTCCATCAATAAAAACCTTCAGAATGCTTCCCGAAAATGTTCGATATCTGGATTAGGGCTTTTCATGACAATACTTAAAACATCAAATCTTGTTTCGCAATTTTCGCTACTGGTCTCTTCTAAATACCACTGAGCAACTTCTTTGATCTTTTGTTGTTTATGTTGCCCCACACTTTCGTAAGGGCAAGCAACAGCATCACTTTTGCGTGTTTTTACCTCAACAAAAACAATAACATCTTGGTCCTGAGCGATAATATCAATTTCACCAATCGGACAACGATAATTTTTAGCTAATATTTTATAACCCAAGGACTTTAGATAGTCTATCGCTAATTGCTCGCCAATTAAACCCAGTTTTTTCATTTCTTGGAATTCAATTTTAGTATTCCAAAACTTTGGCGATGAACTTCTGACGGACCTATTTTAATTAACTGCGCACGGTGACTTTGAGTTGGATAACCTTTATTTACCTCAAAATGATATTCGGGATATCTCTGTGCTAAAATTTTCATCAATCGATCTCGTTTTACCTTAGCGACAATTGATGCGCAGGCAATACTGATACTTTTTTCGTCGCCTTTAACAATAGTTTGAACCTTTATTGGCAAGGACGGTGCCCGAGGTCCATCAATTAATGCTAGTTTACACTCAGGAATCTTTTTAAGAATTTTCAAAACTGCACGTTCCATAGCCAAAAAAGTCGCATTTTGAATATTTAACCGATCAATCTCTTTGTTTGACGCTTTGCCAATACTAAATGCTAAAGCAGATTTTGTTATTATTTTATAAAATTTCTCTCGTTGTTGAGCTGAGAGTCTTTTTGAGTCTTTAAGCCCTGGAAAAACACTATTAGGTTTTAGAATTATCGCACATGCAACAACCGGGCCGGCAAGTGAACCTCGCCCTACTTCATCAATCCCGCAAAAAACTACTTCTTTTTCCCAAAGTTCTTTATCGATTGCTCCAAACAAAGATTTCTAACTTGCGCTTTCTATTTTTTCTTCTTTAAGTCGTGCATCTTGCCCCTTTTTTGTGCGCAAATAGTAAAGTTTTGCTCGACGAACTTTAGCTATCTTCTTAATTTCAATTTTAGTGATAATTGGAGAACTTAACGGAAAAATTCGTTCAACGCCAATTCCTCGTGAAATCTTTCGGACTGTAAGCATTTTGTTCCCTTTCTCACCACGAATACTAATTACTGTGCCTTCAAAAACTTGGACACGCTCTTTGTCGCCTTCGATGACCTTATGATATACTCGAACTGTAGCTCCGGGTCGAATATCTTCTGGAATAATCCGCTCTTCAATTTTCGGCTTTTTTTCTTTAGTCTTTTTTTCTTTAGCCATCAATGCCTCCTTTTGATTTTAAAAATTTTTCGTATAAATCAGGTCTACGCTCTTTTGTTAATTTTAATGCCTGCGTTTTACGCCACTCAGCTATTTTCTGATGATTACCCGAAAGTAAAACTTCCGGCACCTTAAAGCCTCTAAAATCTTGGGGTCTCGTATAATAAGGAGCGTCTAAAAGTCCCTGCATAAAGGAATCAGTAGCAACTGATTCTTTATTTCCCACAGCACCCTCAAGTAAACGAATTACTGCTTCAAGAATCACTAATGCAGCAGCTTCCCCTCCGGCTAAAATATAATCACCAATCGAAATCTCGTCATCAATCAAATGCTCTCTAACACGCTCATCAACATCTTTATAGCGCCCACAAATAAAAATCAAATGCGGCTTTGCAGAAAGTTCAAGAGCACATTCCTGAGTAAAAAGCCGGCCCTTAGGCGAAAGTAATATCACATAAGAATCTTTTTCGCGCACGCTTTCTGTAGCTTTAAAGATCGGTTCGGGTTTAAGAATCATTCCTGATCCGCCCCCGAATGGATAATCATCAACTGTTCGATATGAATCATCGGCGAAATCTCTAAGATTAATAGTATTAATTTTAACAAGTTCTTTTTCTTGAGCAACCCTTAAAATGCCTAAACGCAATGGGCTTTCAAAGTATTCTGGAAAAACTGTTATAATATGAATCCGCATCATAAAACTTCAATAAGATAAAAAATAAACGGCACGCACAAGACGGCAAATACTTCAGAGAAAATAAAAAGTAGGGCTTTATTCTAAGATTTCGAGTTGCGCGCGTTTTCCTTGTTTCATAGCCGCTGCGGCAATGATTGTTCTCATCGCCTTAGCGGTTCGGCCTTCTTTACCGATAATTTTGCCGAGGTCACCTTGACCAACACGCAACTCGTAAATCAAAGTTTTTTCCCCGGCGATTTCCTTAATTGAGACTTGATCGGGATGATCAACAAGAGCTTTTGCCATATATTCAATCAGTTCCTTCATGGTCTCCTCCTTGTTCGTTTTCCGAACGTATTCCGCCCAAGGTTTCTTGGACGGTTTGAGGTTTAGTTTGGTTTTTATATCTTGTTATGAGTCGTTTGGTTGTTTCGGTAGCTTGCGCACCTTTAGACAACCAGTAATCGACTCGTTCAAGATTAAGAGAAAGATGTTTGGTTTTGGGATTATAGTGCCCTACGGTCTCTAAATATTTGCCGTCTCGTGCACGCCGTGAATCTGCCACTACAATCCGATAAAGCGGTGCATTCTTCCGCCCAATGCGTTTTAATCTTATTTTAACCATACGTGCTTGTTAATATAAATAATACCCAAAATATTACATTTGTCAAGAGTGATTGTATTTTACGATTAACCGCTCAAGGTTAACTGAAGCCTTAAAAAGTCTTATTTCTCCCAAACAATCTTTTATATTTTCTTCGGTAATTCATCTTGGACTCAGCAAACAAAAATAACTCTCCATATATCCCTACCAAAAATTTTATCTTTAGTTTTAAACCCATCTGATGAAATTTAAAATAATATACCTCACAGTACCCGGGAGCGCTCTACAAATTAAGGCCTATTTATCCTTATGCATTGATTATCAATTAATTACGAGCATTTTTCCTTTGCAAAAAATATTACTTATCAGTAATATTTTAGAGTTAATTGTAAAGCGTTTTGATGGATGTGTCTTATATTATATAAGAGCTTCTAATCAAAGGGCCGGCGCGCACGTGTTTGAATCCTTCTTTGAAAGCAAAATCTTGGTATTCTTGAAATTTTTCTGGGGGATAATATTTACTTACCGGAACTAAATTAGGTGCTGGTCTTAGATATTGACCAATAGTGAGAATTTTGACTCCAGCGTTTTTTAAATCACGAATGGTCTCTTTTATTTCTTCTTCGGTTTCACCGAGTCCTATCATAAAACCGCTTTTGATATCAATTTGGGGATTTGTTTGAGCGGCAAATTCTAAAATCTTAAGCGAGCGTTGGTATTGAGCACGAGGGTCGCGAATTAGTGGAGTTAGGCGTTTTACAGTTTCAATGTTGTGTGCGAAAATATCTGGTCCGGCATCAAGCACACTTCTAATTGCTTTTAGGTCACCTTGAAAATCAGGGACTAAAACCTCAATTTTTACATCAGAAAAAAAAGTTTTTCGAACTTCGCTTATCACATAAGCAAAGTGCCCGGCACCACCATCTGCTAAATCATCTCGAGTTACCGAAGTGATAATTACTTGGTTTAAACCCAATTTTTTAATAACACGAATAATCCTTTCAGCTTCCGCAAAATCAATTTTCTGTTTGGGATTACCGGAATTTACCGCACAAAACTTGCATTTTCTTGTGCAAATTGTACCTAAAATCATAAAGGTCATGCCTGATTTCGACCAACAATTAAGTCGGTTAGGGCAGCGTGCCTCAACGCAGACAGTTGCAACTTTTTCTTCGATAAGAGTTTTTTTAACTTGGGTGTAGTGAAAATCCATTCTCAGAGGAATTTTTAACCATGGAGGTTTCATAAATAAGTGTAATAAAACATTTTTCTCGTGTCAATTTGAGATTTTTAGGTTTTTAAGTGTAGTGATTAAAGTCTCCCAGTTACCTTTTGTGGTAAATTTTTTTCCTTGCCAGTAAATGTCAATTTCGTCGGGTCGGCAGGTAATTTTTTCAACGCCGGCTTCTTTAGCAAAAAGACGAATTTTAGCAATTAAGAAAAGGTTTTCGACAACTTGGGGAATTTTGCCATACCGGTCAATAAGTTCTTCTTTAAGTGCTTCAATTTCTGAATGGTGTTCCACGGAAAGTAATCGTTTATAGATAGCCATGCGACTGAAATTGTCTGAAATATAATCTTCAGGAATGTGAGCAGGAATGTCTAAGGAAAGTACTGGTTCTGGTGATACCTTTTGACCTCTAAGACGTGCAATTGTCTCTTGTAACATTTTACGATACAAGGAAAATCCGATTTTATTGATATGACCGTGTTGTTCGACTCCTAATAAATTTCCAACTCCTCTAATTTCCATGTCTCTTAGTGCTAAACGAAATCCGGCTCCTAAACTTGAATAAGCTATAAGCGCCGAGAGACGTTTACGATACAATTCTTGAGTTGAAGATTCAGTTGTAATGTTTTTGTGTTCTGATACAATAAAGTAAGCATATGCTTGGCGACTTCCTCGACCTACACGACCTCGTAGTTGATGAAGTTCTGCTAATCCGAAAGTTTCGGCTCGATTAACAAAAATCGTGTTCGCATTGGGAATATCTAATCCCGTCTCAACAATTGCTGTTGATAATAAAATGTCGTACTTTTGAGCTAAAAAATCTAAATAAGTTTCCGCTAAAATTTTTTCGGAGAGTTTGCTGTGAGCAATTCGGATTCGCCATTTAGGGTTGATTGATTTAAGATGGTTATAAATACTATCTAAAGATTTAATCTCGTTGTGGATAAAAAATACTTGTCCGCCGCGATTTAGTTCATAATTGATTTTTTCTAATATAAAATCATCATCCCAATAGATTACTTGAGTTATTATATCCCGCCGGCCTGCGGGTGGAGTATTAAGAATCGATATATTAGCAATACCGATTAATGCTCGATAAAGTGAACGTGGAATTGGTGTTGCCGAAAGCATTAAAACATCAATATTGGATTTGAGCTTTTTTATTTGTTCTTTTTGGAGCACCCCAAATTTATGCTCCTCGTCGATAATTAAAAGCCCTAAATCATAAAATTCA
>JANXBB010000084.1 GCA_025061975.1 Caldifarciminota bacterium
AATAGGCACCATTTTTAAGATAACAATTATTCCTAAAGAAGACTATTCGGAAATCCAAAAAAAAGTCTTATGGGCAACAATTTGGACCTGGGCAAATCTTGGTGCAATCGGACAAAGAGCACGAAGAGGATTTGGTTCAGTTGTGATTACTAATGTAATTACTAATAACACAGTCGAATTTCCAAGCACCTTGCTAAATACACCGGAGTTTAATAGTCGCGATCAATTGATTGATCATCTTACAAATGGTTTTAACGAAGTCCAAGATATTTTTATTAACTGGCTTGGAAGTGGTAATGCCCAAAAGAAGCTTGATGTTCCACAAGATGCCCGATATTTTATTCTTCAATCTCCTAACCAGATTAAAGTCGCTAATAATTCATTTAAAGATCTTGCAACCGCATTGAATAAAGTCCACGGTAGTAATCGATGCGATTGTTTAGGCTGGGCAAAAGGAGACAACAAAATGGCATCACCGGTATTTACAAGATTTCATAAAATAAAAAATGATTATATTCCAATTTTTACTTATTGTCGGCAAAAGGTACGTATTGATGATGCTTACTATTATATACCATCAGATGAGTGTCTTAAAGCATATTTTAACTTGAATGATGTAATTTGTAACCCAGATTGTCAAGTATGTAACAGAAGCAGAAGAAGGCGATAGAAATGAGCGATAGTTTTTATCTATTAAAAGTTTCAATTGGACCAGTTCAAGAGTTTATTAAGGAAGCACGTAAAATAAAAGATTTGTGGGTTGGAAGCAGTTTATTATCACGCGTTACTTATGAAGCACTAAGACCATTTATTAATAATAAATGCGAAGTTATCTTCCCAATTCATGATAGTTTTAACAAAACCGGTTCTTTGCCTAACCATTTTCTTGTAAAAGTTCCAAGTAATAAGTTTAATGATTTTATAACAGAATTACAGAAATTTGATTCTTTTTGGAAAAACATTGCCCAAGATGTTTATAATCAAATACAATCTGATTTTAATAAGTTTTGTAATACATCAGCACAATGGGATACGCAATGGAATAGTCAGGTAAATGATTTTTGGGAATATTATTGGGTTGCAGTTCCGCTTGATAACGCAGATTATGGAAGTGTAGCAAAAAGAGTGCAAAGATTATTAGATGAGCGCAAACTGACGAGAACTTTTAACCAATGGCAAGGAAGCAATGCAGAAAAATGCACTCAATGTGGACATAGAGAAGTTTTAGGACCAGAAAAGCAATCAGAAAACCGCGAATTTTGGAATAAAATAAAACAAGACAATAAATATAAATACATATTCAAAAAAGGTGACCGGCTTTGTGCAATCTGCACGATAAAAAGACTACTAACAGCTGATAACTTAAATAATGGATTACAATCCCAAGTGTTTAAAGAAGTTCAATATGAATCAACCAGAGATATTGCAGTTAGACCGTTTGTTGAGTTAATAAAAGTAAAGTCTGCTCCTTCTTTAAAAGATGATTTTATTAACAAATGTATAAAATTAGGCTCTAAATTGAACATAGAAATTAAAAAAGAAAATGAAGTACTTGATAAAATTCCCAGTATCTTCTTCTATAAAGACGAACTTAATCCTAAAAATCTTGCTCAAGAATATTTTCCCGATTTGTATTTAGATAAAAAAACTATAGACCAAGCACGCCAAAAAGAATCTGAAATAAAACCTGAAGCAGATGCCCTTAAAACAACCCTTATTAAAATTGAAGATGAATTAAAAACTGAGCCGACTAAATATTATGCTCTTGTCGCAATGGATGGTGACAATATTGGCAAATGGCTTTATGAATTAGAGACTCAAGCAGATCAGACTGAAAAAAGTAAAAAGTTAAGCGAAATGGCGAAGATAATGACTAAAATTAATAATTCTCGTTGGCAAGGACAGTATATTTATGCGGGCGGTGATGACTTATTGGCATTTGGACCGGTAGAGCAGATGCTTAAAACTTGTGCTCAGATAAGAAGAATATTCTTAAAAAAAGTTGGGAAGACTGCTAGTATCGGGATTGTTATAACTCATTACACAAATCCTTTAAGAAAAGACCTTGAACTGGTCCGAGAAAATTTAGAAAAAGCCAAAGAAGAATATGGCCGAGACGCCTTAGTAATTGCTATTCACTTGTCATCAGAAAGTATAATAGAATTTGGTTCTAAATGGGATATTTCAGTTAATGGAACTCAAAAATCATTTGATACAATAATAAGAGAGTTTTTATCTTTATTTAACTTAGAAAAATTAAAGATTGGCTTTATTTTTGATTTAATAAAAGAACTGCGCGCTTGTTATTGGGTAGATAATCATAGAAAATATTTCTTAAAAGAAATATTTGAATTAGAAGCACTGCGGTTATACAAAAGACATCGGCCAGGATTTAATCAACTTCCTCAATCCGAAAAAGACAAAGAATTAAATATTATAAATTCCCTTACAATTCTTGCCGACCCTAACACAACTAATTACTTAGAAGATAATGAGAAAAACATCATAAACTTTTTACGCACTGTTGCATTTCTTTACCGAGAAAATATTAAGGAGTTTTAGTCTATGTCAGTATTAATTTATTTAGAACCTCTTGATACTTTATTTTTTAGGGACCATCGGCCTTTTATTGCTGGTGATGATACGATTGCTGAAGGCGGACTTCCTTCACCACTAACTTTATACGGCGCAATCGGTGATTATTGCCTTAAAAAAAAGAATAAAAGTATTGAGGATTTCTGTAATAATAAACAAGACGAGAAACTTGGTGAGTATGACCCTAACTTAAAAAAATCCAACTTAAAAATAAAAGCCGTTTTTCTTAAATCTGATTACAAGGTCTTTTTACCCGTCCCTCTTAATTTATACAAAGAAAACAACAATTATTTTTCGTTGCTACCATATAAGACTGAAAATAACCTAATAAAGTGGGATATACAAAATAAAATAAATCCAATTGAAATTATAATAACAACTCATGGCATAGAACCTGCTACGGGTTATATTTCAATTAATTCACTTAAACCTTATCTTACAGCTGATTATGCGAATCTTCGGCCTATAATATATTCACAATTTCAACTATTTAATTATGAGATAAGATACAGTAATAAAATTAATAAAGATTTAAAAACAACAGAAGATTTATATTGGACAAAGCAATTAAGATTTGACGAGTATATAACAATAAACGACTACATTAAGACAAAAATCGGGATTGTAATTGAAGGGCTTAACCAACCTGATTTTACTGATGGCGACACTTTATCAATTGGTGGTGAACAAAAAAGAGCAAAGATAACTTTGGGGGATGAAAATATTTTATCCAGTCTAAAAGACGACGAAATTAAAACCAAAATTCAAGAAACCAAAAAATTCTTTGTCTACTTTATCACACCGGCAATATTTAATCAAGGTTGGATTTCACAAGAATTTTTAGATAAGTTTAACGGTGCTAAATTAATTGGTGCGGTAGTTAATAAGCCAATTTATATTAGCGGTTGGATAAGGGAAACTCAAGCTAAAGGTAAACCGCGTCCGTTGTATAAAGCAGTGCCTCAAGGGAGTGTCTATTTCTTTAGTTTTGAAAGCAATAATGATTTTAATTTAGAAAAAATTTATAGTAATTATAATTTAAATGAAAGTTTATCTGATATTTATCCAAATGCCGGATTTGGCATCGCATTAATTGGTGCTTGGAATTATTAAGGAGGATAAGATGGCAAAATATTCAATTTTAATTATTAAAACTATAGAAAGATTTTATACTGGTGCCGGTGAGACAATTGGCATTATTGATAATCAATTAATCCGCGAGCGCATCACCGAATTTCCGTTTATTCAAGGAAGTTCTATAAAAGGAGTATTACGAGATAATGCTTCGGATAAAGGAATTGATGTTGAGGCATTATTTGGACCCGAACCTGGGCGTGGTGAAGAGCATGCTGGTGCAGTATATTTTAGCGATGCTCAAATTTTAGCAATGCC
>JANXBB010000121.1 GCA_025061975.1 Caldifarciminota bacterium
GATAAGACCAAAACTACTCCGCGTTGTATTCCATTGGACGAAAAAGAAAACGGTCAATGTATAGTATGCGGTAAAAAGACCGATATAATTGTTTATTACGCGCGGGCTTATTAAAATAAATTTCCGTATATCCAACCAACAGCACTTGATAAAATAATCACAAGACCCAGGTAAGTTAAAGTTTTTTTATCACCCATAATACTTCGTAACACAAGAATACTTGGGAGGCTCACAGCTGGTCCAGCTAACAATAAAGCGAGTGCCGGGCCTTTTCCCATGCCGCTGCCTAAAAGTCCTTGTAAAATCGGCACTTCAGTTAGGGTTGCAAAATACATAATTGCTCCGGAAATAGCTGCAATAATGTTTGAAACTATTGAATTACTACCAAGCAATGATGTTATATATTGTGAGGGAATAAGTCCGGTATTGGAATTTGGTCGGCCAAACAAAAAGCCGGCAACGAAAATACCCACGAAAAGTAATGGTAAAATTTGTTCGGCAAACATCCATGTCGATAATAGCCAATCTTTTCTTTCTTGCGTGTTAAACCACTTCGCAAGAATGAAGATTAATGCGGCCAAAAGTCCTATTACCAGATACCATTTAATACTATAAATTATGTAATAAAATCCCAATGATGCTTGAGGTTTTGACCAAGCAGCAAAAATAAGAATTAGAATTAATAAAAGAAAATATAACGCATTTTGAATAAGACTTCGTGACTTATCAGATGGTTCGATGTGCGAATAATTATCTTCAGTTTGACTTTTTTTATCTTTAAAGAAAACTGACATTAAAATCCCAATCACTAAAGAAAGCACTATGGCACTAATTGCACGAGCGATACCAATTTTTACTCCTAAAATTCGCGCAGTGATAATTATTGCTAAAACATTGATTGCCGGTCCTGAATAAAGAAATGCTGTTGCTGGCCCAATTCCGGCACCACGAGTATAAATTCCGGCAAATATTGGTAAAACTGTGCACGAGCAGACTGAAAGAATTGTTCCTGATATCGAAGCTACAACATAAGCTAGAACTTTATTAGCCTTGGCTCCAAAGTATTTAATTACTGCTTCTTTAGAGATAAAAAGACTTATTGCTCCAGCAATAAAAAATGCCGGGATTAAACAAAACAATACGTGCTTTTGAGCATATTCTTGAACCATATAAAAAGCTTCGAGAATCGCTAATTGCATCCGGAAGTTATTTAACGGGAGGAAGTAAAATGCAAGAAAAACACCAAGGATAAGCAAAAATCGCTGGCGGTTAATCATTGATTTAACTCTTCGGTAATCCACTGCTTTATTTCTTCTTTAGATGGAATCCGGCCATAACATTTGACTTTGTCGTTAATAATAAGCCCCGGTGTCCCGAGAATTTTGTACTCCATTATTTTTTTAATATCTGATATTTTTTCGACATCAGCGGCAACATTTAGTTCGGCTAAAACATCTAAAGTTCGTTTTTCAACTTCATGACAACGAGGACAACCCATTCCTAAAATTTTTATTTTCATTTATTACCTCCCATTATTTTTAGTTGTTTTAAATAACAAAAAAGTGCTTGGGCATCTTTTTTAAGCTTATTGTCTGAAATAGCCGATACCATATCTAATAGGCACCTGTAAGCTTTATTATCTAATTTTGATATGGCATAATAGACGAATTTGCCTTGTTTACGCTCTTTGACTAATCCAGTTAATTTAAGGACTTTTAAATGGCGTGAGATATTATACTGACTTTCTTTTAACACAGCTTCTAATTCACACACGCACATTGCACACTTTGCACGATGGAGAATCCAAAAGATTCTAAACCGCGTGCGATCTTGAAGTGCTTTGAAGATATCTAATACCTTATCAAGTGTCAACATCATAAAAGATACTTTATAAATACACAGTTGCGCAAATATGCATATAATAACATAAAAAATATTGTTGTCAAGAGATTATTATTTACCGAAACTCAACGCCTCACGAGTTTATGATATGGCTGTTATTGTTTGATTACAACTATTTAGTGCTTTTTATTTTTCTTGCCAGATAATCTTACCTGTTTTATCGATATAGGCATCTTTGTTGTTAATGCGCACTTTTGCGCGGCCGTTAATAAATGAGGCGGCACTTTCAAATTGGGGTGTAATCGCTATTTTACCTTTAGTGTCAATATATCCCCATTTATTTTGTATTTTTACGGCAGCGTACTCTTCGTTAAAATCTGAAGCGTCTTGATATTGTGCGGCATTTATATATTCGCCTTTTTTATTAATAAACCTAAAATAACCATTATTGTATTCATCGATGATCATAACTCGAGCAATTCCGTTATAAAAATCATATGCAGCATCATATTGTGGCTCGATAACCATTGTATCTTTGTAGTTTAGATAACCCCATTTTTCGTAAGGCAATGTTTCATGAACAATAGCTACAGCAGCTAAACTTTCATGAAACGGTCGGGCAAGAAAAAATTGAGGTTTAATTACATTATTACCCATAGTGTCAATATATCCGTAAAAATCATTAATTTTAACTACTGCTAATCCTTCGGAAAAATCTTGAGCATTTTCGTATTGAGCTTTTATTACAATGTTACCAGAGTTGTTAATATACCCGTAGTTGGTAAGTTCCATAGATCTATAGCCAATTAATGCGCGATTGTCGGAAAACCGACTTGCATAATTGAATAACGAATCAATAACAAATTGTCCTTCTTTATTAATAAATCCCCATTTACTTTCATCCCACGTACCAATTAAAACCGCTGCTAATTCTTCAGAAAAATTGTCGGCGTAATCAAATTTTGGTTCAATAACGATTTTCCCCGTAGTATCAATATATCCTTTTTTGTTGTCAATCTCAATCAGTGCTCGTTTTTCATAAAAAT
>JANXBB010000123.1 GCA_025061975.1 Caldifarciminota bacterium
ATACATTTGTTGATAAAGGCAATCGTAATCTTGCATTGCGTCCAGAGGGAACACCGGGTGTAGTTCGCGCAGTGCTTCAATATCACCTAAAGACTCCGATAAGGCTTTTTTATATCGGTCCGATGTTTCGCTACGAACGTCCTCAGAAGGGGCGATATCGAGAGTTTTATCAATTAGGGGTTGAAGTTATTGGCGAAGGCTTAGCCGATACTGAGATTGAACTTATTAGTATGGCTCAGAGATTTTTCACAGCAATTGGTCTGTCAGCAGTGGTTACTAAGATAAATAGTGTTGGATGCGAAGTGTGTCGGCCCCAATTTCGTAATATCTTAAAAGCTTTTCTTAATCAGAATTTATCGAATCTCTGCGAAGACTGTAAAATTAGAGCTGAGCAGAATCCACTGCGTGTGTTTGATTGTAAGGAAGAAAGGTGTCAAGATTTATATCTTCAAGCCCCAAAAATTACTGATCGTCTCTGTTATGAATGTCAAAAGCATTTTCAGCAAGTTTTGGAAGGGCTTGCTAAGCAAAACTTACCCTTTGAATTAGATAAGTCATTAGTTCGGGGATTAGATTATTATACCCGGACTACTTTTGAATTTGTACCTACCGGATCTTCCGAACTTGGAAGTAAAGATAGTATTGGTGGTGGGGGCCGCTATGATAATTTAATTAAGGATTTTGGGGGTCCTCCAACTCCGGCTATTGGTTTCGCTTTAGGGCTGGAGCGTATTTTACTGTGTTTGCCGAAGCCTGAAAAATGGCGCAAATTGGTTTTTGTTATTGCATTAGACGAAGATGCTCAAAACGAAGGAGAAGTAGTATTATCCAAGCTGCGAAATGCTGATATTCCGGCGCTTAAGTCATCGCAAATAAAAACACTACGTGCTGGTTTAGGGTTAGCGGACAACTTATTTTGTAAATATGTAATTATTATAGGAAGTAATGAATTACAAAAAAAGGTTTATACTTTAAAAAACCTTCAAGAACATACGCAAATTGAAATATCCCAAGATAAATTGATCGAATATCTAAAAAACAACCTGTGAAATTTTCGCCCCATGTGTTATTTGCCCCCGCGGCCTGGAACTTCAAGGGTAATTCCTGCTTTACATAAAGGGCACTCTTCGGGTGTGTAATTTTTTATCGATGTTTTATAGCAGGCAAAGACGTCAAGATTTTTGTCGTTAAAACTAAATTCCAATTTATGTTCACTGCGGTCGATAAAAACGCCGATTCCTACTACTATTCCTGAAAAACTTCTAAGTGCATTTAGTGTTTCACTGATTGAATTTCCGGTAGTTAGAACATCATCGACTACTAAAATTCGCGCACCATCCGGTATAAGAAAACCCCGACGAATTACTCGTCCGGGTTCTTCTTTTTTGGTTTCGGCAAAGATACATTTAACCCCAAGTTGACGGGCAACTTCATAGGCAATTATTACACCGCCGGTAGTTGGACCACATACAATATGAATATTTTTCTCTTTAAAATGTTCCTTAATTAAGCCTGCAAAGAATTCTACGAGTGCCGGGTTTTCTAATATTCGAAATTTCTCAAAGTATTTAGCACTATGAAGACCGGAACTTAAAAGAAAATGTCCGTTTTTTAATACTTGGTTTTCTTCTAATAATTGCTCAATATTCATATTTGTTAAAATTTAAACTTTTAATTCATCGTGGATTTTTTTAATAACGGCAATTGGATCAATTGCCTGGATAATTGGCCGGCCAACTACAATATAGTCCGCACCATTTTTTGCAGCGTAACTTGGAGTTTCAAATCGAACCTGGTCGTCGTGGGTAATTTTCTTGGTCTCTTCGATTATTTCAGTTTCTGGCGGTGAAATTCGAATTCCTGGGACAACAACAATAAACTCCGGACCACATTCTTTCTTAATTGCTTTGACTTCATGAGCTGAAGCAACTACACCATCTAAACCGGCTTTTTTTGCTAAATAAGCTAAATGAAGAACTTGACTTGCAAGATTACGACTAGTTCTTTTGGTCCATAAATATCCAAATTCTTTTTCCGAAATGCTAGTAAGAATCGTGACACCTAAAATTAGCGGTGATTTTTTAAGATGGTGCTTTGCGCAATATTCTTTTACGGTTTCTGAGGTTTTTTTCATCATTTCTACGCCGCCTGTTGTATGAATTGTGAGCATCGATATTCCTAATCGGATACTGTTTAAAACTGCCTTGCTTACAATACTCGGAATATCGCAAAATTTTAAATCTAAGAAAACTTCTTCTTTATTGTTCCTAACTAAGTAATTAACGATCGATGGTCCGGTTCGAGTAAATAAATCAATACCAACTTTATAGACATCAATCCATCCTTTTGTTTTTTGATAAATTTTTTTTGCTTTTTGTAAAGTATCGGCTTGAAGAGCCAAAATTAATTTAGTCATTTAATCCTCCAGTTCTTTTAATATTTTAAGTCCCAAAAACGGATCAACCAAATTTCCGCTGCCTATCGCAACTAATTTGGCTCCTGCAAGAATGAATTCTTTTACATCGTTAGCATTCATTATTCCTCCGCCGCCAATGATTGGAATGTCTAATTTTTGTTTTATATGCCATATGCAGTATAAAGCAAAAGGTTTTATCGCCGGGCCTGAGAGCCCGCCGGTAATTCCACCTAATATTGGTTTTTTAGTGTTTATATCAAATGCTATACCGTATAAGGTATTAATTAACGAGACTGCATCTACTCCGCTGTCAATTGCTGCGCGAGCGGTATCTAAAGGATCAACAAAGTTTGCGGTTAATTTAGCTATTAGAAATTTATTGGTTCTTTTTCTAATTGCTGAGACAATTTTCGATACCAATTTAGGGCTTTGCGCCGGAAGTCTTTGGCGGTTTTTGATATTAGGGCACGAAAGATTAATTTCTAGACCTGAAATTTCTGTTTCGCCAAGTTCTTCAGTTAAAATTATAAATTCTTCAATAGTCGTTCCAGCAATATTAACAAAAATGTGCGTATTTAATTTACTTAATATTGGGAGAATCTTTTCTTTAAATTTTTTTACTCCGGGATTCTCAAGTCCTACCGAATTTAGAATTCCTGAAGGAGTCTCGATAATTCGTGGTAATGGGTTACCAAAACGTTCGTTTACTGTGATACCTTTAGTAATTATTCCGCCCATTTTGTTTATTACGCCAATAAATTTAGTGCCTAAACCATAAGTTCCTGATGCAAGTAAAATAGGATTTTTAAATGTGAGGTTTTTAATAGTAACTTTCATAATTCAAGACTTGTAAGCTCGACTTGGTGTAAATTAAAAACCGGTCCATCAGTACAAATCCGTAAATATTCTCCGTTTATGGTTTTGACACCACAACAATAACACAAACCACAACCACATCCCATGCGGCTTTCGAGGAAAACATAAGGAATAAGCTGGGGAAAATCTTTTAATTTTATTTTAAGGTTTTTAAGCATTTTTAGCGGACCAGCAGCAAATAATACTTCAATTTTTTGCTCCTTAAAAAAGGCGACATCTAAGAAATTAACGATCAGCCCTTTTTTGCCCCAAGAACCGTCTTCGGTAGCGAGAATCAGTTTGCCACATAAAGCTTTAAGTTCGTTTAGGAACAGTAGTTCTTTTTTGGTTTTAGCACCATAGTACAAATACAACTCATTAGTTTGGGCTAGTTTTGAAGCTACAAGTTTTAATGGAGCAATACCAATTCCGCCGGCGCACAATGCAATTTTTTTGTTTTTCAGATTGGGTATCGATCTACCTAATGGACCCAGGATGTCAAGATTTTCTTTCGGTTTGCGCTTACTAAGTTCTTTTGTTCCTTTTCCAACTACGCGATATATAATACGGATATTATTTTGAGTACAATCAGCAATGGCAAAAGGACGCCGCAGCATAAAAGAATAATTGTCTGAAATTCTAATCATAACAAACTGTCCGGGCTTTACCTGCGTAGCAATTTTTGGAGCTTCTAATAACAACGAAAATATTTCTTCGGTGAGTTGGTGATGAGCAATTATCTGTGCCGATTCAGTAACAATCATTTAATCAATTTTTAACATTTTTTTAGCTTCTTGAGCATATTCGGTGTTGGGATATTCTCTAATAATCGTCTTTAATATCGATTCATACTTCGAATAGTTTTCGTTTAACGGTCGATCAGCAGCTAAAATGTTTTTATATATCCAAGCCTGTGCGAGAAGTGCTTTGGGGGCATAAATACTTTTCGGATATTTTAAATAAACTTTCTCATATTCATGTAATGCTTTTTCGTAGTCTTTCAGATTAAGATGATATATCTCTGCAAGATGGAACTGAATTTTAGCGGAATCCGGTTTAAAGTTCAAAGAGTTTTTGAGCGATTCTTGATAAGCAACAGGTTCTTCTTTATCTAATAAAAGCGAATCAGTTAAAAATTTATTAATTGTATCACCTTTTAGAGTATCTAACATTTCGTTGTTCTTCTGGGTAACTTTTGATATAGTAACTACCATTGAAGTATCCTGTAATGCTTTAAGAAGCTCAAGTCGAATTTTTGCTTGAGCAGTAAAATCAGTAGTTTCCCGAGAATTTACAATTGCTTGATAATAATAAGACGCACTGTCAAATTTACCTTGGGCTTCGTAGCTATTAGCTAAAAACCATTGAGCTTCGGTTAGTTGTGGTGCTGATTTTATTTTTTTATAGTATTTACGAGCCTCTGGAAAATTATTCATTTGAGAGAACAATTTACCTAAGCTTAGGTAAACTTTATCGCTTAGGTTCTTAGTTTTGTTTTTTACAGTGTCTTCAAATGTTATTTTGTCTAAAATTATTTTACTTAAACTTTCTTGGCTTGTAGCAATATAGGATTTTGCTAAGTTTACTAGTAGTTCAGTATAAATACTTAAAGTGTCTAAGGTAGTTTGTGACCAACTTTTTTCAAGGATGTTTTTACATCTGGTATATGTAGCAATAGCTTCGGAATGCTCTCCGATAGCCTGCTGAATTTCTCCAAGCATAATGAATGCCGGAAAATAAAAATTAGTTTTTGGATATTTATCGATTAATTCACGTAAAAATTTTATTGCATCCTGGTATTCTTTTCGTAAATAGTGAAGCTCTGCTAACCGATATAAAACCTCAGCTTTTTGGAATTTAGGCACTTTTTCGGTTTCTTGGAGCCTAAGCATTTTTAAACGTTCAAGCGCTTTTTCGTAATCTTTATTAGCGAGTAAAGATTGTGCATAGTAGAAATTTACCTGGTAGTTTAATTTAGTCTCAGGATAGAGTAAAAGCAAATTGTCGAATTTGGTTATTGCCTTGGAATAATCTCCTAAGTAATAATACGACATACCGATAATAAACAACGCGTTAGGAACATAGCGTGATCGTGGATATTTAGAAATTACCTTTGCGGATTTTTCGATAGCTTTTTCAAAGCTAGTTTTTGCTTGCTGGGGATTGGTCGATAGTTTTTCTTGAGCTTCTTTGTAATACTTCTGAGCATTGTAAAAAGTATTAAAATAAGCGCAATTGATACCAAAAACAATTACAATTAGAAAATAAAATATCCCCGATGCTTTTTTTATATTAAATGATGCTATGGATTTATTAAAAATCAAAATTTTGTTTTTGGAATTTATTTTATTACTCCGTATTTTTTTCCAACTTTGGTGAATGCTTCGATCGCTTTGTCGATATGCTCGATTTCGTGTGCTGCCGATAGCTGTACTCTAATTCGTGCCTGACCTTTAGGAACTACCGGATAGAAAAATCCGATTACATAAATTCCTTCATAATATAGATCTCTTGCAAAATCCTGTGACAGTTTAGCATCATAAAGCATAATAGGACAAATTGGATGATCACCGGGTTTAATATCAAATCCTCGCCTGGTCATTTCGGACCGAAAATACTTAGTATTTCTTTCAAGCTTATCGCGTAATTCTGTAGTTTCAGAGAGCATATTGACAATTTCTAATGTTACTGAAGCGATAATTGGTGAAAGAGTATTAGAAAAAAGATATGGGCGTGAACGTTGGCGTAACATATCAATAATTTCTTTGCGTCCTGATGTACATCCCCCGGACGCTCCCCCTAAGGCTTTGCCGAATGTTGTTGTTATTATGTCAACCCGGCCTAATGTTCCGGTAGCTTCAGGAGTACCTCGGCCGGTTTTACCAACAAAACCAGTAGCATGAGAATCGTCAATCATTACTAACGCATCATATTTATCGGCAAGTTCACAGATATCTGCAAGACGAGCCATGTCGCCATCCATAGAAAAGACCCCATCTGTAGCAATAATCCGAAAACGGTATTTTTGTGTCTGTTTTAGAATTTCTTCTAATTCTTTCATGTCCGAATGCGTGAAACGGAAGCGCTCGGCTTTACATAATCGGATACCATCAATAATCGATGCATGGTTTAATTGATCGGAAATAATTGCATCTTGTTCGTTAAAAAGTGCTTCAAAGAGACCACCGTTAGCATCAAAACATGAAGAGTATAAAATTGTAGCTTCCGTGCCTAAAAATTCTGAGATCTTTTTTTCTAATTGTCGATGGATATCTTGAGTGCCACAGATAAATCGGACCGAGGACATCCCGTAACCCCATTTTTTTATTGCTTCTTCGGCAGCTTTTACTACTCGGGGGTGACTTGATAGTCCTAAATAGTTGTTAGCACAAAAGTTAAGTACTTCTTTAGGTGTTGCACCTTCAGGGTATTCAACACGAATATTGGCTCCTTGGGGCGTTAAAATGTATCGTTCTTCTTTGTATAAACCTTGTTCTTTAAGAGAGTTTAATTCTTTTTGTAAATATTCTTGAAATCGAGCGTACATAAATTTCACTCCTTTAAATTTTTTCTTTTTAGCGCTTCATCTAAATCTTTTTTTTCAAGAAATAGGACAATTTTAGCTGCGGAGCGATTAGGGTGAGTAAGTTTATTAAAAGCATCATTGTAATCATCTAAAAGCATAAGGTCCGTAATAACCGGATAAATGTTTAATCGCTTTGTTGATAAAAGATTGTGCACGCGATACCAGGTGTCAAAAATTTTTCGCCCTGAAATGCCGTGAATTTGAATTCCTTTAAAGACAATATCGTTATTATAATCAAGTTCCACTACATTTTGTGGAGAAATTCCGAATGCCGAGACTCGGCCACCTTTCCGTACGCTTTTAAAAGCATCAGCAATAGATTTTTGATTACCGACAATTTCTAAAGCAATATCAACTCCTGCCCCATAGGTTTTTTCTTTAATAAACTCAATGCGTTCTTCGTGAGTTGTAGTATTAACCGATAAGACATAATCAGCACCAAGTTTTTGAGCAAGTTCCATTCTCGGTTCAGACATTCCGATCAAAAATATTTTAGCTACACCGCAAGTTCGTGCTATTGCTACCGCCATTAATGAAATTGGGCCGTCGCCAGTAATAACCATTGATTTTCCGGCTATATCGCCATCTTCGCCTAATACTGCATAGCAAGCATTGCCTAAAGGTTCTTGAATCGCTGCTAGTTCATAAGGAATATCAAATTTATTATGCCATACAACTCGTTCAGGTACTGCGACATACTCCGCAAATACGCCGTTTCGGTCAACTCCTAAAATTTCCATATTATCTCCAATATGACTTTGTCCGAGTAAAGCATTTAAGTCTTTAGGATTGTAAATATGGGTTTCGGCCGAAACATAATCGCCAACTTTAATCCCTTTAACATCTTTACCAACTTTTTCTACAATACCGGAAAACTCATGGCCAATAATTTGAGGAAGTTTACTAAAACCAATTCGACTTTCAGCCCATTTATCCCAATTGTAAATATGAATATCTGTGCCACAAATACCACATGCTTTTACTTTTACTAACACCTCATCTGATTTAATTTCCGGAACTGGAACTGTAGTTAATGTTACACCGGGTTGGGGTGTAGTTTTGACAATTGCTTTCATTGTACTCATAGTTAGTATTTCTCCATTGAAGGTTTTTCTTGACCACCGGTAACAATCTGAACACCGGCGCTTGTACCAATGCGCGTTGCTCCGGCTTCGATCATTTTCAATGCGGTTTTGTAATCTCGGATTCCGCCCGATGCTTTAACTCCGATTTTACCGTTGACTGCTTTGTATAGCAACTTTACATCTTCTACGGTAGCGCCCCCACTTGAAAATCCTGTTGAAGTCTTTACAAATTGTGCTCCAGCTTTTAGAGCAAGTTTCGCTACTTTAATCTTTTCCTCATCAGTCAGTAAACAGGTTTCCAATATTACTTTAACTCCAATTGGCGCAACTGCTCTAACAACCTTTTTGATTTCATCTTCAACATATTTAAAGTCTTTGGATTTTACTCGTCCGATATTAATTACCATATCAATTTCTTGAGCGCCGTTTTTTACTGCTTCTTTAGCTTCAAATACTTTTACGTCAGTTGTTGTGGCACCTAATGGAAAACCAACCGCACATCCAACATTTACTCCGGAACCTTTGAGTAATTGAGCCGCTAATTTTACATAACTGGGATTTACAAAAACCGTGGCAAACTTGTATTTTTTAGCTTCCGCGCATAGTTTTTTGATGTCTTTTATTGAAGCTTCAGGTTTTAATAATGTATGGTCAATGTATTTGTTAATCGTTAGCTTATCGGTCATAAATTCTATCCTTTTCTTTTAATTCTTGTTTTGTCTTCGGTGTCTTCAAGAATATACCCCATCTCTTCTATCCCTTTTCTAATTAAATCAGCAATTTCGTATTCTTTCT
Organism: Caldifarciminota bacterium; assembly: GCA_025061975.1. GTDB lineage: Bacteria > Hydrothermota > Tepidihabitantia > Tepidihabitantales > CAIPLT01 > JANXBB01. Next base: position 8,738 of record JANXBB010000123.1, read on the forward strand.
TATTACGGGCCAATGTTCGTGCTTCTAAAATTTTTTCCGAAATCTCTACAGATCCCTTTGATGTTGTAGCAACAAATGACAAGCGGTTTTGTTTTTCAGTTATAAATCCTAAACTGTTAAGGTAAAAGAGAGCTTCATTATACTTATCACTTACGACGTCAAGAGCTTTTTGATTAAGTGCTCCAAAACCATCTTTTATAGTTTCGAAAAGTAACGCGATAACTTTGGGAGTATTTAAATCGTCATTCATTGCTTTCTGAAAAGTCTCATGAACATCTTTTCTAATGTTGTTTCGGAAACTTATTCCTAAATCTTCAGCTTGAGACAGAAAATCTTCAATTCGTAAATAAGCATTTTTGTTTTCTTCTAGCAAATTAAAATCAAATTCTTGAGGACTGCGATAGTGTGATTTCAAAAAATAAAGCCTTATAACATTAGGATGATATTTTTCTAAAAGTTCCTTAGCAGTAATAAAATGTTTGGTAGATTTTGACATTTTTTCACCTGTAAGATTAAGCATCGCATTATGAATCCAATACCGAACAAAAGGTCTACCGGTTGCAGCTTCAGATTGAGCTATTTCGTTTTCATGGTGGGGAAAGATTAAATCTTCGCCTCCCAAATGAAAATCAATTGTTGTACCGAGATAAGTCATAGCCATTGCTGAGCACTCAATATGCCAACCCGGACGTCCTTGACCCCAAGGACTATAAAAATAAGGTTCACCTGCTTTTGACGCCTTCCATAAAGCAAAATCTAAGGGGTTTTTCTTGTGTTCACGAATTTCGACACGCGCGCCGGCAACCAAATCCTCGAGCTGTTTTTTAGAAAGTTTACCATAATCTTTAAATTTCTCTACAGAAAAGTATACGTCACCGTCAGCTAAATAAGCAAATCCTTTATCGAATAACTTTTGAATAAGCTCAATGATCTCTTGGATGTGCTGTGTCGCAAGCGGATAAAAATCAGCGCGAGTAATGTTCATTTTGTCTGCCACCCAAAAGTATTCGTCAATGTTTTCTTTGGCAATTATTCGATAATCTCGAGCTTCTTGGACTGCGCGTTCAATTATTTTGTCGTCGATATCAGTAAAATTTTGAATAACTTTTAATTTATAACCTAAATATTTCAGATAACGGATTAGTACATCACTAGTTACATAAGCACGCATATGACCAACATGCGGCGGACCTTGAACTGTCATTCCGCAGATATACATTGTTACAATATCACCCTGCGGGATAAATTCTTCTTTGGCTCCTGTAAGAGTATTGGTCAATTTTAATGCCATATTTTATATTTATTTTATTTAAAAAAATATAAAAGTCAATCTTAACCACCGATAGTTTTTATTTTCATTTCGTGTTTTTCAATTTTTAAAATTATTGCGCCGTCGGTTTTGGTGTTGAAAACTTTTATAGGCTTGGGGAATGGAGCTAAATTTTCTTTAAGCGTCCGAGGAATTTCTTGAGCCGCAGTAACAATTAGATATTGTGGTTTTGTTTTGTTGATTAATAATTGATAATCAATATACTCTGAGCCATGGTGTGGCGATTTAACAACTTGAGCACCCAATTCTTCAGTTGTAATAAGGTTCATACAAGTAAGATCTCCTAAAAATAATAGTGTGTCTTTAGAAAAAATTACCCGAAGAACAATTGATAAATTATTAGGATCAAAATTATCATCCCAGAAAGAAAGTTTCTGAAGTTCTCTTGAAGGATAAAGGACTTCTATTAAAATGTCATTATTCGTTATCGAAATTCCTTTATGAGCAACAACTATATTTTCCGCCTTTTTTTGAATCTCTTTTATAAGGTTTGTATATAATGTATCGGACGCAACAGTTGTAGCTAATAACCAATTTTGCACCCGAAAATCATTAATTAAACTTCGAAAACCTCCGTAATGATCATAATGAGGATGGGTGACAATTGCCCAATTAATTGTTTTTATTCTTTTAGCTAAAAGATAATTTCTTAGAATACTGTTTTGGACTCCGGCATCAATGATAACAACTTCTTTTGTCGGGAGTTCAATAACAGTGCTTTCACCTTTTTGGGTGTCTAAAAAAGTAATATTAATAGTCTCTTTCTTGAAAACCTTAGTAAATATAAAAACATTAGCCAAAATTAGCACCGAAAACAGAAGAAGTTTGCGCCAAGTGGGGTTAGTCCAATAGATAAAAAGTAAAATTATAATGTAATAGCATAAAATTATAATGAACTCCCAACGAGGTGTAATAATCTTTATAAAAGGTATTTGCGCTAATTTCTCACTTATTAAAACAATTGCTTTTAAGCTCACCCATAACGTTGAACCATAAAATAAAGCCAGCGACGGAATAAACAGATTAAGAACCAATACTAAAATTCCTAAGATAAAAATCAAAGGCAAAAAAGGAATTACCAAAAGATTAATAATAAATGTTCCGGGTGTAATCTGAAAAAAATGATAACTTAGTAGTGGCGTAATTCCTAATGTTGCACTTAAAGAGACAATACACGGTAATATAAAATAATCTCGGATCGAACTAGAGATATTTTGCAAAATACCATACGAATAAATTTTAGACACGCCAAGAATAATCGCTAAGGTTGTGATAAAAGAAAGCTGAAAACTTATTTCAAACAAAGCCTGAGGCCAGAAGGTAAGAATTAAAATAAGAGCAATTATTACTCCATGAACTGAATCGTATTTGCGTTCAAGTATTCTACCCAATAATGCCATAAATGTCATAAGACTGGCTCGAATTGCTGGAACGCGGAAATTTATAAGTGCCAAGTAAAACCCGACAAAAGCAATTAAAAGTAATAAGCGGAATTTTCTCCTGATACCTAAAATCATAAGGATAAGAAGTAGGATGCCACAAAGTAATGATACATGTAAACCCGAAACAGCAAAGAGATGGCCGAGTCCTAAATCCTTAAATGTCACATTTAGCTTTTTGTCTAAAATTTCTTTATCACCTAAAAAAATTCCTAATAATAAACCGTAAGTTTCATCAGGTAAGTAGCTGGCTAATGTTTTATGGATATACCTTCGAATCTTAAACAATATTTTGCCTATCGGTTTAATTTTTGGAGCTTTGTAAATTGACCTTATTGATGCCGAATCAATACTAACAACTCCTATATAGCCTTGTTGATGATAATAGTTATGATAATTAAAAAGCTCAGGATTTTGGGGAAAATTGAAATCTTCTAAAGCGGCTGATAATTCTAAACAATCACCGTAATCTAAAGAGCAACTAGTATTTACAAACACTTTTCCTAAAGCGGGCTTGTTATTTAATTTATAAATATCTGCTTCATATTTATAATAATCACTGAACCGAATATCAGAAATTATTAAATTAAGATTAAGGTTTTGATTATAAAATGGGAACCTCCGAATTGTTTCATAAGAAATTTTGTTTTGTTTTTGGTTAAACCCGGAAAGCAAGAAAATCAACAAATAACCTAAGGTGCGGAATTTTAATAAAAATCCTAGTCCGACTACGATTATTAAAAAAAGAAAAACTAAATTTGGAAGGGCAAAATAATGACTAAAAATTATGCCCAAAATTAGTGATAGCGCAACTTTAAAAACAATTAGATGCACCTTTTAAATCATAACAAGATTTTTAAAGATGTAAATAGTTTTTAATCCTTAATAAGGATCTGCTGATGCTTCTAAAAATATTACTAAAAAGTAATTTTTTGTTTAAGAAAAATTTTAATATAACTCTTTGATTTATAATACTTAATCCCGAATTTGACTTTTAAATACTCAGCTGTCCCCGCCACGGTGTGAAAGTTAAATGTCTAGTTATTTGGTTGAAAGCTGAAAGGGAGGTTTTTATGTTTTCTTTACATAAGATGTAAACTCAAAGCGTATTGAAGTCCGAAGATATTTAATGCGTCTAGGGAAAAGATTTTATCGGGATTTTGGAGCGGCTACATATAAGATTTAATGGAGCGATTAGCGAACTTACAGACCAATTTACATTTTTCCTAGTATTAATAAAAATTTATATTTTCTCTTGACAAGTTCTAGAAATGTTATATTATTTAGAGTTATTGCGAAAAAGAAAGGAGGTGAGTTTATGAAGCGCGCAGTGCTTTTAGTTTTAGCGCTGATATTATTTTTGACTAGTTGTTATACAGTGAAATTCGTAGCGCCCCCGGATCAAAATATTCAACTACTTAAAGAAACCGATATCGCTCCCATTAAAATTCAGAAGCGTGCAGTTTATCTTTTATATGGATTGATTCCCATTTCAAATACATCAACTGAGGAAATTCTAAAGGGTTATGAACTTCAGGGATTAAAGGCAAAAACCGAGTTTGATATTATTGATTGGTTAGTTAGTACTCTTACAAGCGGTCTTGTTGTTACAAAGTCAATTGTAATCGAAGGAAATCCTAAAAAATAATAATTTATAACATCTTAGCCCCTGAGATAATATTTAACTTCTCAGGGGCTTTTTTTATAAATTTGTGAAATATATTTTAAGGTTAATATTTAAATAAAAAGTTTAGATGTAGTTAAGCGAGAGCTTCTTTGAGGTTATGCAGATTGTTCTTAAATTCTTAATACATCTTAAACTCGATTCGTTACAAAATGAACTGTAAAAGAAATTTTGAGTAGTTTTGGTTAAGTTAATTTATGCAAGAGGCACGGATTAGCGATAGCAATTAATAGCGAGGTTAAAATAACTATCAGAACGCACAAGGCGGTATGAGAAACTTATTTTACACTCCGTAATAGGTCGTTTCGGTGAGTGTAAATTAAAGCTATTAAATTTAAGATTGCAACAATTATTAAAGGCAAAGCATTGCTAAAGAAGATAAACATAATAAAACTACCTGCAAATCCTATTAGTGTTATTAAGGCATCGTTTTTTACTTTTAAGCCTAATTTAAGAAAAGCCATAATTATACCGGCACTAACCGGAACTTTCCATAATGTAAAGCCCGCCCAAATTCCAAAAGATGGTGCAATGCTTTTACCGCCTTTAAAATCTAAAAACACGGGAAATATATGTCCCAATAGCAAAGCAACAGCGATAAAGATGATTGTGAAATCCTGAATTGCATTATAATGATAAATTATGAATATAGGCAAAAATCCTTTAAGAAAATCTAAAATCATTGCCGGAATACCAATTTTATAACCCCCGGCTTTAAAGGCGTTAATTGCACCAGGATTCCCATCGCCATATTTTCTGATATCTTTTCCGATAAGACGTCCAAGCCAATAAGAAAACATACACGAGCCCAAAATGAAACCACATACTGAACCAATAATTATGAATAAAATTTTTTGCACCATTTAAAACAGCTTCAATAAAATTTATAATCTGAATATTCTTCTTCCATTTTGATAAACTTTTCGGTAAGTTTTAATAAAAACTTAAGTTCAATACGCATTGATGAATAAAATTTTTTGGGAACCCAAAAATTATTTATCTTAAAGTAAGAAAGCTGCGCATCGAAATTTTTAATTAGGAAAGGCAAAACAGCAGGTCGAAAATTAATCTCCACCACTGAAGAGTCTTTAAGTAAGATTTTTGCTTGGCCTTCGATATAGTGGCGTGTTCGTTTTTTAGGCTTGAATCCGATTAAAGATACCTTTGACGAATAAAAACTATCTTCTCCAAGATAAGAAAATTCATAATCATTTCGATATCTTGAAGAAAACGGCCAAAAGGTATAAGTCTTTTCAGGTTGGGCTTTGAATTCTTTTGAGATTTCTTCTTTGCTCAGAAACCGTCCATTAATTTTTGCTTCTAAATATTCGTAGTGCTGTTGGTCATAGCTTTGCGCATAAATTTTTCTTAATGTATAAATTGTTTTTGTTGTATCAAAGTCAGGGGTAAATTCCCAGTACTTAAAATGACCGAGATACTCAACATTTTTTATTGATTTCTCCATATTGTCATGCTTGACAAACACACTGTTAAGAATACTTGATAAGTCATGCTCGGCTCCTAGATTTTCTGAGTTGATAAAAACAGTTACCAAGAGTAACAAAAGATATTTTTTATGCATATTATTTTAGAATTTAGGGCAATAAAATTGACAATTATTTTAAACTGAGGAGTTTTTCTAAAAACTCTTCTTCCGATAATTGGCCAACAAATGTTACAGTTTCGTTTATTACAGTTTTCGGAACAGCATATACTTGATATTTATTACTAAGATGAGGAAATTCGGTTGCTTCAATCATTGCTGATGTTACAGCAAAACTTTCTAAAGCAAATCGATTGGCCAATATAACTGCTCCAGGGCAATAAGGACAGGTTGGAGTGACAAAGACCTTAATATTTATTGGTCGGGTGATTTTTTGAAGTTCAAGCTTTGTTTTTTCTTGGAGTTGGGAATTGTCGTTAGAAATCATTGTTATCGTTTCAATCAGACTTGTAAATTCATATCCGGCAGGGATTCCATAAAACTTAATTCCATAATCTTTTTTGCCGACGATAACAGTTGCCGGTACCATTTCAACTTGATATTCAGAAACCTTTTCTTTATCCGTTAGAAAATTATAGACTTCTAAGTTAATTAAAGGTGAAAGCTTGCTTAGTTCTTCGGCTAAAATTCGGTTTTCGCGACAATATTGGCATTCCAGTTCCTGAGTAAAAACTATTAATTTTACAGGTTCTTTAAGGTTTTTAATAAAGTTTTCTTTAAGTTTCTGTTCTATTTCGGAGGTTATGATTATTCCCATCGTTTCCTCCGGTTAAATTTTAGTTGACATTAAATAGCGATAAAGAGTCAAAGCTGCTTTAGCTCCTTCGCCGCAAGCGATTATAATCTGCTTATCAATGACGTTTGTGACATCCCCGCAAGCAAACACTCCCGGTTCGGAAGTTTCGCAATTGCAGTTTACAATAATTTCTTCTTTTTCGTTGGTTTTAACTAAACCGTTAAGAAATTTAGTATTGGGCACAAGTCCGGCTTCGATAAAAATTCCGTCGGTTAGAAGTTCTTGTTCGCCAGAGCCATCGGTTTTAGTAATGATTAGGCTTTCAACATGTTCTTTGCCTTTGATACTTTTCGGCACATAACCTAAGTAAACTTTTATTCGCGGAGTTTGATTTAAACGATCGGTTAGAACCGGATCGGCTTTAATTGAACTTCGGACAATCAAATATACTAATCGAGCAATTTTACTCAGTTCTAATGCCGCAAGTACCGCAGAGTTTCCCCCGCCAATGACTGCAGTTGTTTTATTGTGATATAATGGGGCATCACAAGTAGCACAGTATGAGACACCACGACCGGTAAGTTCTTTTTCATTGGGGATTCCTAATTGTTTAGGTTCTTTACCAGATGCAATAATTAATGCGCGAGCCTGAAAAGTTGAGCCGTATTTAGTATATACAATAAAATATTTATTTTTGCGTTCCACTTGAATAACCTCATCAGGCATCTGAATAGCGATGGGAAAGGAATAAACCTGTTCAGAAAACTTCTGGGCAAGTTCTTGACCGGTGATATATTGATAGCCCATATAATTTTCAATGCCTGAGGTCCAAAGCACCTGGCCCCCTAAGTTTTTTGTAATAAGAAGCACGTTAAGTTTTTTTCGTGCTGCATAAACGCATGCAGTCATTCCGGCCGGTCCGCCGCCAATAATAATTACATCGTAAAGAAAATCTTCATCGGGTTCAATAGTCTGTCTTTTTATAGTCTCTTGTAAATTATCAAGATTTATTTTTATCATTTTTTATCACTTTAAGCCAATTATGTATCCTTTGTCATCTAAATCAATTGATAAAGCATTGGGCACTTTAGGGAGGCCGGGCATAAGATTAATATCACCAGCAATCGGAACTACATAACCGGCACCGGAGAAGATTCTTATTTGCGAAATTGTAATTTTGAAATTTTTCGGCGCACCAATCAACTCGGGATTATCAGACAGAGAAAGATTAGTTTTAGCAATGCAGATCGGGAAATTATTGTATTTAAGTTCATTGATTCGCTTTAGGTCTTTTTGCGCAGTGGAGCTAAAAATCACGTCGGAAGCTCCGTAGATTTCTTTTGCTACTTTCTCAATTTTGGTTTCGATAGGATCTTCTAAGGAATAAATTGGAACGTAGTTTGTCGGATTATTGGTGATAACATTTTCAAGAGTTTCAGCTAATTCAATGCCACCTTCGCCGCCGGCATTATAACCGTTAAATGTAGCGAATGGGACATTTTGGTAATCACAGTAACCTTTGACAATTTTAATGTCACGTGCTTTATCATTAGTAAAAAGATTAAGTGCCACTACTGTGGGAATATTCATTTTGCGTAAATTTTCTATATGCCGACCCAAATTTTCTAGTCCACGTTTAAGATGCACATCAGTTGCTTTGTCAAGTTCTTTTTCTTTAGCACCGCCGTGATATTTTAAGGCTCGGGTTGTCGCAACAATTACTGCACCATCAATTGGTAAATTACCAACACGTGCTACTAAGTTAACAAACTTTTCAGCTCCGAGATCCGACCCAAAACCGGCTTCAACAACCGTGTATTGGGCAAGTTTTAAAGCCATCTGCATTGATACCAAGCTCGTTGTGCCATGAGCAATATTTGCAAAACAGCCGGTGTGGATAAATGCCGGGGTGTTTTCTAGGGTTTGAACCAGATTGGGTTTTATTGCATCACGCAGTAAAACCGCCATACTACCGCAAGCACGAAGTTCGCCGGCAAAAACTGGTTTTTTCTTTTTGCTAAAACCGACAAGAATTTGACAGAGGCGCGATTTAAGTTCTTGAAGCGAATTTGAGAGTGACAAAATAGCCATGATTTCTGAAGCCGGCGTAATTGTAAAACCATCTTCACGCGCCGGGCCATTGGTCTTACCGCCTAATCCTACAACGATATTGCGCAAACTGCGGTCATTTAAGTCAATTGTCCGCTTAAAAAGAATTTCAGTCTCGTCAAGGTCTAATTCATTCCCAAAGTGAATATGATTATCTAAAATTGCTGCAAGAAGATTATGCGCACTGGTAACAGCATGAAAATCGCCAGTGAAATGCAGATTGATATCTTCTAAAGGAATTACTAAACACCGCCCGCCACCAGTTCCGCCGCCTTTAAGACCAAAAATCGGGCCTAAAGATGGTTGACGTAAGCACACAATTGAACTTTTTTGTAATTTATTAAAAGCCATTGAAAGCCCAATTGCTACTGTTGTTTTGCCTTCTCCATAAGGGGTTGGGGTCATTGCCGTGACCAAAATTAACTTACCGTTCGGCTTGGATTTTATCTTATCATAAAGCTTTAAAGATATTTTTGCTTTATAATTCCCACAAGGTATCAAGTAGTCTTTTTCGGTAATTCCTAACTTCTCAGCGATTTCATAAATTGGTTTAGGTTTTGTTGATCTTATAAGTTTATCCATAGCTTTTTCCTTTCGTTGTTTATTTATTGTAGCTCAAAAATATCACAAGTCAATAATAAATTACATGCAAAAATTTTTTCCCTGTTTTGGGTTTTTTGTGCATCTTATTATAGTGGGTATGAAGTATACGATAAGGATAAATCAGTATTTAGTTACAAAGTTTGGGTTTAGTAAATATTTAGATGTTATTGATTTAGCGATTGTTGATTATTTAAGGGATTTTGTTTTATATCCGGATGCGAAGCGGATAGTTTATGATGGGGTGGGGTATATTTGGTTGAATTATCGTCATTTGTTAGCGAGTATGCCGGTTTTAGGGATTCAGAATATTTCAGGCGTTTCTCGTCGGATAGCTAAGCTTAGGGGGTTGGGGTTAATTAGGACGGTAAAAATGTCGGATAATAGTCTTTATTATGCTTTTAGTCCTTTGGGTTATAGTTTGTTTTTTGATAAAAAGTTATCCACATCTCTTGCGTTAAATCAATACCCCTCTTGCTTTAGCGCAAGAGCCCCTCTTGCGTTAGCGCAAGAGCACAATAATAAACAAAGTATCAATAATAAACAAAGTGCAATATTAAAAAAAGAAAAAGAAAAATTAATAATAAAAAGAAAAAGAAATTTTAACGCTAAAGCGTTTTTGGAGAATAGAAATATAAAAAACAGAGAAGGGCTTATAAGGATAAGTGAGGTTCTTAGAGACTTTAAACTAAAAAAGGAGGTTTTATGAAGAGTTTAAAAAATAAACTAAAAACATTAAAGGAGCTTTATTTGCGGTATGAGGAGCATT
>JANXBB010000176.1 GCA_025061975.1 Caldifarciminota bacterium
TTACTTAAATTAGGAAATAAAATTCGTGAAACTGCACCGTTAAAATATGGAAGCACAGCCATACTTGCACCAAGTGTTGCCAAAACCGTACCAAAGCGTAATACCTTAGGATCTTTAATCGAATAAAACCGATTGACAAGTTGAGGCATTCCCCATACTCCAAAACTAACTATTAATGAATAAGAAATAAGTCCCGACCAAGTCCAAAGTCCTGGAGTTGTAATTAACTTCTCGTTGATTTCAGCGATTTTGGAAATTATATTAGTTAAATTACCAAATTTGTTAATTGTCGCTAGAGTAAGTAGAAGTAGTGCTAATAGCATAATCCAAGCTTGAATAAATCCAGTCCAAACAACTGCAACATATCCGCCCAATGCTACATAGATAATAATAATAACACTAGCTATCAATAATCCGGTTAAGTAGGAAATATTTAATAGCCCTTCCAAAATATTTCCCATCCCTTTAAGAATGCTTACATTATAAACAATCATAAATATAACCGTGACCAATGCCGAAATAAATTGTAATTCCGGAGCATTATATCGCTTTCGTAAAAATTCCGGTAGGGTTATCGCGTTAAGTTTTTGAGTAAGTATTCGAGTTTTTTTGCCTAAAACAATCCATGCTAAGGCTGTTCCTAATAACACATTTATTACCCCTATCCAAATTGTACTTAACCCATATTTATAACCGAATCCACCGCCGCCAATAATAACTACGGAACTAAAATAAGCAGCAACAAATGAAAAACTACTGATCCAAGGCCCAAGTTTTCGCCCTCCTAAATAAAAATCATCAATGGAATTTTTTATATGAAGTCGTGAGACTATCCCAGTAATTAGAAGAACTAACAGGTATAAAAAAAATACTATAAAAAAAATTAAATGCGCTGGCATATTATTCACGATCTTCCGGATAAAGCCAAATCGCCCAAATAATAGTAAATAAAATTGTCACCAAAAGAACAATGATTGCTAACGCTATACCTAACGGTATATTAAAAATTTTCACGGAGAAAATTTTATTAAATTATATCCGTATGTCAATAGTTTTATTGCTAATTTACAATACTGATAACAACTCTACGCTTGATTTCTCTAAATATTTTGCTGAGTACTGCGAAATAAACACTGTAAAAGAGTATAATAAAAAAACTTATGACATCTCCCCTACGGTTTCCCTACCATACCCTATACATTTTCTGATTATGTTGCTTATTTTGTTATGCTGAGTATAAAGGGATAAATTCAATATTATTGTTTTTAAGAGTAATTGTAATTTTTTCGGGTTTTCTATCAAGGTCTAATAAGAATTTAGCCAAAGGATTTTCAATAAGTCGTTGGATAGTCCGTTTAAGTGGTCGAGCACCGTATTCGGGATCAAAACCCTCTTCTACTAATTTTTCCTTAATTTCATCAGCTACCTGTAAATCGATTTCTTGTTCTTTTAATCGCTCCTTAAGATCGTTAAGTTGAAGTTCAACAATTTTTCTCATATCTTCTTTAGTTAAGTGCTTAAAGATAATAATTTCATCAATTCGATTTAAAAATTCGGGTCGGAATGTGCGTTTGAGAATGTTATACACTAATTCTTTATCATAAGTTTCTTTTCCAAATAGCTCAGTTCCTAAGTTTGAAGTCATAATTATTATTGTGTTCGTAAAATCAACAGTCCGTCCTTGACCATCAGTTAATCGCCCATCATCTAAAATCTGAAGCAAGATATTAAACACATCAGGATGTGCTTTTTCAATCTCATCGAGAAGGATTACTCGATAAGGTCGTCTACGAATTGCTTCAGTTAATTGTCCACCTTCTTCATAGCCGACATAACCCGGTGGAGCACCAATTAATCGTGATACAGTATGTTTTTCCATATATTCACTCATATCAATTCGGACCATAGCATCTTTGTTGTTAAACAAAAACTCTGCTAACGTTTTCGCTAACTCGGTTTTACCAACACCGGTAGGACCGAGAAAAATAAAGCTACCAATTGGCCGATTTCGATCGCTTAATCCAACACGTGCTCTCCGAATAGCATTTGCCACTGCTGAGACAGCTTCGTGTTGCCCGACAATTCGTTTATGTAAATAATCTTCAAGATTTCGTAATTTCTCGCGTTCCGATTCTAAAATGTTTTCAACCGGAATTCCGGTCCATTTTGAAACAATCTCAGCAATATCTTGCTCGGTAACTTGTTCGCGGAAAAGACTTTTTGTGCTTTTTCGGATTTTTGCTAATTCATCTTCTTTTTCTTGAAGTTCCTTTTTGAGTTTTGTTAGTTTCGTATATTCTAATTGTGCCGCAAGATTTAAATCATATACTCGTTTGGCTTTTTCTATTTCGTATTGGGTTTTTTCAATCTCTGCTTTTATATTCTTAATTGCTGAAAGCAATTCACGTTCTTTATGCCATTGAACTTCAAGAGAGTTCTTTTCTTCTTTTAATTTATTTATTTCTTTATCTAACTCAGTTATTTTTTCTTTAGCATCAGATTCATTTTTTAGTGAAAGTTTTTCCATTTCGAGTTGCATTATTTTTCGTTCAATTTCATCTATAACTAACGGTTTAGATGTAATTTCCATCTTTAATTTTGCTGCTGCTTCATCTACAAGATCAATCGCTTTATCAGGCAAAAATCGTTCGGTAATGTAACGATTGGATAAAACAGCTGCTGCAACGAGTGCCGCATCAGAAATTTTCACACCATGGTGAATTTCGTATCGTTCTTTAAGTCCTCGAAGGATTGAAATTGTATCCTCAACACTTGGTTCGCTTATGTAAATTGGTTGAAAACGCCGCTCTAGTGCTTTGTCTTTTTCAATGTATTTACGATACTCATTTAAGGTAGTTGCGCCAATACAGCGTAATTCGCCACGCGCTAACATCGGTTTTAACAAATTACCGGCATCAATTGCACCTTCAGCAGCACCGGCACCAACTACTGTATGAAGTTCATCAATAAAGAGTATAATTTTCCCGTCAGAATTTGCAACGTCGCGTAATACTGCTTTAAGCCGATTTTCAAATTCACCACGATATTTAGTACCGGCAATTAATGCTCCCATGTCTAATGCGATTATTCGCCGATCTTGAAGGCTTTCCGGCACATCCCCTTTTATAATCCGTTGAGCTAGTCCCTCAACAACTGCTGTTTTACCAACACCGGCTTCTCCAATTAATACCGGATTATTTTTGGTTCGTCGGGAAAGAACTTGGATTACACGTCGGATTTCATCTTCGCGTCCGATTACCGGATCTAATTTTCCTTGACGGGCAAGTTCCGTAATATCTCGACCGAATTTCTGGAGCGCTTGATAAGTACTCTCTGCATCAGGTTCGGTAATTCTTTGATTACCCCGAATTCCTTTTAAGGCAGCTAGTATTTTATCTCGGGTAATATTAAACTCTCGGAATAGTTTACTAATCTCGCCGGTTCTGATACTACTCATTGCTAATAGTATATGTTCGCTTGCAATATAATCATCCCCCTTCTCTCGAGCTTCCCGTTCAGCGTCTAAAAATACTGTATTAAGTTCACCGGAGAGATACAATTGACTAGAACCCGATACCCGAGGAATTTTTTCAAGCTCGTTTTTAATCCATGACTTAAAATGTTCAACCGGAACAGAGATGTTTTTTAAAATAATATTAACTACAGAATCCTCCTGATTTAAAAAAGCATCCAAAAGATGAAAAGAAGTCAACTCTTGATGCCCCAATTTTAGAGCAGTGCTTTGTGCTAACTCCAAGGCTTCTAAGGTTTTTCTGGTAAATTTATCATATTTCATACTACTTATTAGACTTCAAAATAAGTAACTTGGGTTCTTTTATTAAAACTCTTTTATATTGACATTTTAGAAATTAAAATTATAATTAAAAAATGTCAGAAAAAAACTCCAAGCATCATGATCAAGATGAGCGAATTATTAGGCTTAAAAAGCTTGAACTTCTAAAATCGACTACTGATTTTCCCTACCGTTTTGATCGAACTCATACTAACTTAGATATTATAACAAACTTTGATGAATTACATAAACAGAATTCTACGGTTCGAGTTGCTGGGCGGATATTCTCTATTCGAGAACACGGCAAAACAAAATTTGTTGATCTCTACGATCAGACCGGAAAAGTTCAATTGTATTTTCGAAAAGATATTTTAAGCGATCTTTATGATAAACTCGAACTAATTGATATTGGGGATTTAATAGGAGTTACTGGAGAAGTTTTTAAAACTAAAGCTGGTGAAATTACTATACTAGTAAAATCTTATCAGATTTTAAACAAGTCATTACGACCATTACCCGAAAAATGGCATGGTCTAACTGATATTGAAACCCGCTATCGCCAGCGATATTTAGATCTCATGGCAAATCCGGAAACTAAACGAATTATTTTAATGCGTAGTGAAATAATCCGACTGATGCGAAAATTTTTTGAAGAAAGAGGCTTTATTGAAATTGAAACACCAATTTTACAACCAATCTACGGTGGTGCATCAGCTAAACCCTTTGAAACTTATTATAATGTTTTAGAGGAAAAAATGTTTTTAAGAATTTCTGACGAATTATATCTCAAACGACTAATTATCGGGGGGATAGAAAAAGTTTTTGAAATTGGTAAAGACTTCCGTAACGAAGGAGTTGATCGTTTTCATAACCCCGAATTTACCCAACTTGAAGCCTATGAAGCTTATAAAGACTATAATGATATGATGCTTCTTGTTGAAGAACTGTTTAGATTTTTGACTTATAGTTTATATCAGACTTATAAGATTACATATACTTACGAATACAAAACCGAAGAAATCGAGCTCGACGGCAAAAAACAAACAGTAAAAATACCGCTAAATCATGAGTTGGATTTCAGTAAACCATGGCGAAAAATAAAATTCTGTGACGCATTAAACGAAAAGTTGGGATTTAATATTTTAGAAGCAAGTTATGAACAACTTAAAAAACGTGCTTTAGAAGTAGGAATATTAGAAAAAGAGACTTCACAAGAACCGGACATTGTAAAATTAATTGACAAATTGTTTTCTCACCTTGTCCAGAAAAATATCTTAGATCCGACATTTGTTATTGATTATCCCAAAATTACCACTCCTTTAGCTCGAACTCATCGCGAAAATTCGTTATTGGTTGAGCGATTTGAACCAATTATCTGCCGAATTGAAATTGGCAATGCTTTTTCTGAACTTAATGATCCCATAGAGCAGCGCCAACGATTTGAAGATCAACTTAAAAGACAAGAAAAATACGCTACATTAGACGCAGACTTTATAACAGCTCTTGAATATGGTATGCCGCCTACAGCCGGAATCGGATTAGGAATTGACCGAATTGTAATGATTCTTACAAATGCTGAATCAATTCGAGAGGTAATACCTTTCCCCCAATTAAAACCTCTTAAAGGGTAATATTTGAAAAAGCAATTTTGAAAATCATATGAATTATGAGCTTTTTATTGCCACTCGTTATTTAAAATCCCGAAGTAAATATTTTTTTTCTGCCGGTTCATTAATAACTATTGGAGGTATCTTTATTGGAGTCTTTGCAGTTATTGTCGTCATGTCTGTTATGAATGGATTTCACAAAGAATTAAAAGCTCGGATTTTAGGGTTTACCCCTCATATTATAATTACTCGCTACGATTACTTGCCGATCACCAATTATGATTCATTAACAAATGAAGTTTTAAAAATTCCATATATCCAATTTGCTGAACCTTTTATTTTAATAAAAACAATCATTCGCAAAGATAATGTCTCAGACGGAATTGTTGTGCGGGGTATTAAAACACAAGCTGGTTATAATATTATTAATCTGGCAAGGGATATTATTGCAGGTGAATTAGATCTGGCCGAAGGTAAAATCATTCTCGGAGTTGATTTAGCACGAAGCATTAACGCTAATGTTGGAGATAAAGTTACATTAGTAGTGCCGTTTGGTAGTGAATTAACACCTCTGGGATTTTTACCCAAATTAAAAGACTTTACAGTAGCAGGAATTTTTGATGCCGGAATGTATGATTATAATACAAGTTTTGCTTATATAGGCATAAAAAGCCTCCAAGATTTTACGGAAATGGAAAATAAAGTCTCAGGAATAGAAATAAAGCTGAAAGATATTAACAAGACTGCTTATGCTACTAAAGAACTTCGGAAAAAAATTCCTTATCCATATCGAGTTTTAGATTGGATGACAATGAATCGTAATATTTTTACAGCATTGCGATTAGAAAAGGCAGTCACATTTATTGTATTAATTTTAATAGTTCTAGTAGCTGCTTTTGGTATTTTAGGATTGCTTATTACAATGGTAATTAGGAAAACAAAAGAAATTGGGATTCTAAATGCCCTTGGTGTAAAAAAGAAAAGCATTTTAAAAATATTTATTCTTAGCGGATCGTTAATGGGGTTAATCGGAACAAGTATAGGTGTTATATTAGGAATTGTCACTGCTCTACTATTAGATAAATACCGAATTGTAAATCTCCCCGGAGATGTGTTTTTCATTAAAAATCTGCCAGTTGAAATCTCGTGGGTTGATGTTGTGTTAGTTGCTAGTTCAGCAATACTAATTTCTTTTTTGGCGACAATTTATCCAGCTTATAAAGCAGCAAATCTTACCCCCGTAGAAGCAATTAGAAACGAATGATGTACTATCTTGACGTTATAAAAAATAACTTTTATAATTAAAAAATGGCAGATATTGTGTTGCAGGCGGAAAACTTATCTAAAACTTTTATATCAGGAAGTGAAAAAATTGAAGTTTTAAAAAATGTTAATTTAGAAGTAAAAGCTGGAGAATGGCTTTGTATATTAGGCCCCTCAGGAAGCGGTAAAAGCACATTGCTTCATATCTTGGGGGGATTAGATCGGCCAGATAGTGGTTATGTAAGG
>JANXBB010000228.1 GCA_025061975.1 Caldifarciminota bacterium
CCAAAAAGCAGTATCAGGAAGTTCGTGTAGAGTTAAGTTGATTATAATAGTATCTTCAGACTTATCTTGAGCACGCCAGATATAAAAGCCGCATAAAGAATCTTTTTGAGCATAAATAAACAGATCGCTTCTGCCGACATACCAACAAACCATTCCAACACTATCGGTCTTCTTTACACCACAAGGCACTAACGCGGAATAGTTATAAACATTTATCGAAACAGAAACACTTTCTGGAGGTTTATTATCTTTAAGAGTCTTTACTACAAGCCAGGTTCCATTAGTATAATTTGGTGTCACATTAATTATTGTGAAAGTCTCTCCCTCACGGTCAACAATTTCGCTACTACTTAACAATTGACCAAAAACTAAACTTTTAATAATTGATGTGCGCGGGGTATGAGTCATAAACCAAGTATCATTAAGTTCGGTAAGTTCACCGGCTCCTATGCAATACCAATTACCATCAACCCAAACTTCAACCCAAGCATGATTACTATTAGTATGAGACCACCACGGAGTATATGTATGACGTGCCGGAATAATAATTGTGCGTAACGCTTTAATTAAAAGAATCGAAAGTTCTTCACACCGCCCCACTCCGCGCATAATTGTTGCAGTCGCTGTCTGATCCCATCTTTCTGTAGGTTCGTAACACGCTTTAGTATAAACCCATTCATTAATTGCTAATACTGCATCACGCATACTCTTAGAATTTCTTATAACTTCATAAAGGGTATCAACATATAAAGCAGCGAAATTCTCAAGTGGTTCTTGACTGACACGATGTGGTAAAATATAGTGATAAAACAGTTCCGGGGTAATTTTAGCATGCCACGAAACACGCTTTAAATTTTTCTTTAATGCATTAAAATAATCAATAAAATCCAATGCTTTTAAGTTCACTAAATCAACATCAGGCATATTTTTAACTAAAAAACAAGCCCAGTCGTGATAGCCGTTTTCTGTAGCAAGAGCAATAAATTTTTTGACTTCATCGGCATTAACACCAGCACGAATATAAAGTGAATCTGTATTGAAGCTTATTAGAAAGAAAATTAAAATCGTACTTGTCATTAAATTAAGCATAGAAGGCTTTTAGGATAAGTCAAGCTTTACTTAATAGAGTACTGCTTCAGCTGATTTTAAAGCACCATTAATTGAATAACGGTTAAAACCATTTTTTGCCATTGCAATCAGTCGGCCATCTTTTCTAAGATTATCAATTATTGATCCTAAACTTCGAGCGCATAAATTAGTTTTCAAAGGGTAGACAACCTGGGCTTCGAGTAAATATTTATAATTTGTGCAAGCGTAACTTCCAATCATTGGGAATAAACAAAAAATTGGGAGCCCTAAACCTAAAGCCCAATTGGTGTGTTCGTGTGCCGGAGCTACCATCAAATCTAACGCCGGAAGTAATTCATTGATCCGGCTCTGATAATAAGCTCGTTTACTATTTTGAATAATTACTATAGTCGGTGAAGGAATATTTTGTAATTTAAGATATTTGTTGAGCTTTTGAATAATTTTTTCACTGCGTTTTTTATTAGTTCCGGCAAACAGAAACGCCCGATGCCCATTCTTTAAAATGCTTAAAATTCCTAAAATTATCTTTTCGATATGTGCTCGAGGATACGCACCGGAAACAAAAAAACCAACTTTTAGACTTGAAGCATTCTTGAGTCGTTTGAGGCGTAAAGCAAATGCTTGTTCAGCAGTTTCTAATAAATTTAATGGTATTATTAAACCACTTACAATTATTTGTGATGGTAAAAGATGATTATCAATAAGAAGTTTGCGTTCGCTTTCTAGAGGCACAATAATTTTTTGGACGTCTTTTATAATACACTCTCGAGGCAAAGCAACCTCGCCATGAAGGTAATAAACATTCTTTAGAGTTTTAGCTAATAACGGATGTGCAACAACAATTCGGTGATATTCACTAAAATTTATTGAATCTACAGGAACTTTAATACCTTTACTGCTTTGTCTTATTTTATTGTAAATTTTTGTAACCTCTCCCCCTTGACTTCCCCAGTAATATAAAAACTCGCTTAATTTCCAAAACATCCGGGGAAAAAACTTTCTGGTTTGTAACACATTATAATAATAAATTTCTGCCTCAGGACTTAGTCTTCGACATGCGGCAATAAAGACATCTAAATAATAAGAATGCCCTAGTCCAATTTCAGCATTGAGGGTTAATATTTTCATTAGGATTAATTATAAAGAAAACTCCCCGAGTAAGCAAGAAAGGATTCTAGGAATTTAAACTTGACATTTATGGTAATTTTAATATAAAATATAAACTGTGTCCGATTATAAAAATAAAATTGGGCGGTTCTCAATAAGTCTTCAAGGAATTGACCCGGTAGCATTATTAGGGCTTGCTGACGAAAACCTTAGAATTATAACTCAAAACTTTCAATCTCAAATTGTCGTGCGTGGTGACCGTATTAGAATCACAGGTCCACAATCCGAGCTTGCTGATATTCGCGAACTGTTTACTGTATTGATTGATGCAATAAAACGCGACGAAACAATTACACCCTCAAGAATTAAAAAAGAAATTAACAATATTATCGGTGGCAAACGCCAAACTAGCTTGCAAGAAAAAAAAGAAGCAGTTCAAGAAGGAACAATTTATACCCCGAAAAAGATCATTGTCCCCAAGTCGGATAATCAAAAACAATATTTATTAGCAATCGATCGTTATGATATTGTAATTGCAATTGGCCCTGCGGGTACCGGTAAAACTTATCTTGCAGTTGCTAAGGCAGTTGAAGCTTTAACATCAGGAAAAATCAGTCGAATTGTTTTGACCCGACCAGCAGTTGAAGCCGGTGAACAATTAGGATTTTTGCCCGGTAATTTTAAAGAAAAAGTTGATCCTTATCTTCGGCCTCTTTATGATGCATTATATGATATGATGTCCCTAGATCGAATAAAACGACTGATCGATGAACAAGTACTTGAAGTTGCGCCTTTAGCTTATATGCGTGGGCGAACTCTTTCCGATGCATATATTATTTTAGACGAAGCACAAAACACAACCTCGGCTCAGATGAAGATGTTTTTGACACGCCTTGGTTGGAACTCAAAATCAATTGTCACCGGTGATATAACTCAAATCGATCTTGATCGAAAACAGTCATCAGGGCTTGTTGAAATCCAATATAAATTGCGCAATATCGAAGACATTAAATTTATTTATTTTGATGACCGTGATGTCGTGCGACCGCCGCTCGTATCTAAAATAATCCGGGCATATGCCGAAAATCAATAGTATGAAAATTAATATCTTAGGTCAGGTAACTACTAAAGATGAAAAACTATACCGAAACTGGACACAAAAGGTTTTAGAAAAAATCAAAACTCGTATACCTCAAAAAGTCAATGCACTTAATATTGTCATTGTAAACGACCGTTTTATTCAAAAATTAAACAAAAATTTCCTGGACCGAAATTATCCAACTGATGTCTTAGCATTCCCTTTAGCTCAACCTAAAGATAAAACATTTCCTAAAGAAGAAGTTTTATGGGGCGAAATTTATATTTCAAAAGATCACGCAGCTAAGCAAGCCCAAGAACTCGGGATTACCTTACATACTGAGATCTGCAATTTAATCACCCATGGAATACTGCATCTCGCTGGTTATTCGCATCAGGCGATGAAAAAAATTGAATCGGCCTTAACATCTCTTTAATGAACTATGGATTTACAAAAATTTTAATTACTGCATTAATCCGTGTTCATTTATCTAATAATTACAGCTTTTTTATTAATCTTATCATTCCTTTTTTCCGGAAGCGAAACTGCTTTTTTTACAATCGCCGGCCATAAAGAAAAATATCTTACAGTTACCAGTGTTAAATTTCAAAAGCATCATTTATTTATTAAAACGCTGCTTAATAACCCTGCCCAACTATTGTCAGTAATTTTATTAGCTAATCTATTAGTTAACACTACAGCTTCTTCGCTCTTTACCCTTTTTGCCATAAAATTATCTGAAACTTCAGCTTGGCCGCAAAACTTAATTGTAAGTATTGGAACTGTTATTTTCACAATAATTTTAATTATCTGTGGGGAAATCACGCCGAAAATTTTCGCAGTTCGTCAGCCCCAAAAACTTTTAAAATTCTCACTAGGGTTAATTAAACTTGTATACAATATCTTTGGGGTTTTTACGGTTCCATTAAATACCATCGGAGCAAAATTCTCCGATAAAATTTTAAAAATTTTTCATACTCCACCATTCCCGACAATTGAGGAAATTAAGACGTTTATTGAACATAGTGTAAAAAAAGGCGGACTTACTTTGCAGGAAGAAAATTTTTTAATTAATCTTATAGAACTTACAACACGCCGAGTCTCTGAAGTTATGACTCCCCGAATCAAAATGATTTGTCTTAACGAAGACTTAACAGTTCAAGAAACTTTGCATTTAATCTTTCAGAATAAATTGCCGCTGATTTCACGCATTCCGGTGTATCGAAAAACTATTGATCATATTACTGGTATTCTTTATATTAAAGATTTAATAGTCATCGCCTCGAGTGCTAACTATGCAAAACGAATTGCAGAATTTGTCCGGCCGGCCTATTTTGTTTACGAATCCAAGACTCTTGATGAGTTGTTAGAAGAACTTCGCAAAAAAGACTCGCACATTGCGATTGTCATTGATGAGTATGGACAAACTGCAGGTCTTGTTACCTTAGAAGATATCTTAGAAACTCTGGTGGGTGAAATTCAAGATGAGTATGATCACGATGCTGAAATTCCTTACCGCCCTATTGATTCTCAAACTTTCTTAGTTTCAGGTGACATCGATTTAAAAACACTCGATCAAATTTTTGAAGACTTCTCCCGTCTTAATGAACATTCCCAAGCCGAACGGCTAAGCGGATTTATCTTAGAAACATGGGGCAAAATTCCTAAACGTGGTGAAATTTTAACCTTAGGTAACTATCGCATTGAAATTAATGATATAAAAAGAAATCTTATTAACAAAGTTTTGTTTACAAAGCTTAAAGAAACTGACATTAGCTAAACATGAGTGAACTTTTCTGGGGGATTATTACTATATTATTACAAGGACTATTTGCCGGAACCGAAACTGCTTATACTAAAGCTCATTGGGTAAGATTACTTACCTATGCTCAAAACCCCAAAATTAACCCGCTCATTAAAAAAGGAGCTTATACAGCACAGTTACTTATAAATCACAAAGAACAAGTATTAGTAATTACTTTAATCTTTACAAATATTTTCACTGTTTTGTCATCGGTGTTATTTACAAAATTTTTTGTCCATTACTTCGGAAGCTGGGCAGCTTCGTTAGCAATAATTTTTGCTGCTACATTATCAATAACCATTGGAGATTTTTTCCCCAAGATTTTAGCCCAAGCTGTTGCCGAGTATTGGGCTATTGCCACTGCACCACTCATAAAAATTTTTAAGTTTTTAGCTCATCTTTATCCATTTGCTAAAACCTCACAAACCTTTACTACTTCACGTGATGATTTCCTTAGGCTTTTGGAACAAAAAAAAGAGCCTGAAATAATTTTGGTTTCGAAAATTGCCAAAGCTTTTTTTGGATTTTCGCAGTTAACTATAGAGGAAATTTTAGTGCCCAAAGAAAAAATCATTGCTTTCCATGAAGATGATTCGCTTAAGATAGTCAAAAAAATTATAAGCAATTTTCGTTATTCTCGATATCCAGTTTATTGTTCTCAAAATGATAAAATAATCGGAATTGTCCATATTAAAGATATTATTTACGCCACAAAAAGCCGTCATTTTACCTTAAGAAAAATCCTCCGTCCGCCATACCGAATTAAACCCCACACTAAAGCTACTGTAGTGCTTCAAGAAATGGCTTTGCGCGGTGAACATCTTGCTATTGTTGAGAATGAAGCCGGTCAACTGTTAGGTATTGTAACTTTAGAAGATCTCCTCGAAGAACTAATTGGAGAAATCCGAAGCGAAGCATAAAGAAACAGTGAAACCAACCAATCGCGGATTTTAAAAGTTGTGTCAAAAATAAGAAAAACCTCGGGCATTGTCCTTAATGTCCAACGGTTAGGAGAAACTAGTAAATTAGTTACGATTTTCACTAAAGATTATGGTAAATTGTTATTTTTAGCTAAAGGAGCAAGAAAACTTAAAAGTCAGTTCAGCGGTGCCTTAGAAACTTTCACCCATTGTGAAGTTATCTTTTACTATTCCGAACGTAAAACAATCTATACTCTTTCTAGTGCTGACATAATTGAAAATTTTTTATCACTTAAATCAGTAACTAAATTTGTTACTGCGCACAAGTTAATTGAAGTAGTCATGCGTAGTACTAAACTTGAAGACCCAATACAAGCTCTCTACTACTTATTGCATTCAGCACTTAAAACATTAAATGAACTAAAAAATCCCCCCAAAAAACATTTGCGCTCTTTTTTAGGAGCATATTATCTTAAGGCAATTAGCCTTTTAGGATACCGACCGGAACTTAATTGTTGTGTCCGATGTCGATCATCGAAAATAAATTATTTTAGTATTTCTTTGGGTGGGGGAATTTGTGATCCCCAAAAACATCCCGAGGTAAAAGATCTAAGTCCCAAAGTTCACATAAAACCAATGAAATTTCTTTTAAGCCACGAGTTGGCCAAGTCAATTAGGCTCCAAATATCTGATGAAACTTTCAATCTTATCAATCACTACTGTGAGTATTATTTAGAAACCCAGCCTCAAGAGGAGATTAATCTCCAGTTACCTTTTGGTGAAAAAAACTAAAAGAGGGGACAGTTTACTTGTCCCCTCTTTTAGTTAGTTTAGGTCTTTATAAGTTTACCTTAGAAGTAGAAGTTTTACCGGCTTTAAAGAGTGATCGGTATTTATTCGCGCAAAATAAACCCCTGAAGGAAGTCGGCGCCCATTTAAATCTTTTCCATCCCAAACAATATATTCGTTATTTGCAGTTATCGTATTCACACGAATACCGTTAACATCGTAGATTTCTACTGAACAATCCTTAAGCGACTTACCCATTAAACTGATCTTAGTATTTAAAGCAAAAGGATTAGGAGTAACTGAAATTTGCGGTTCACAATAAACTCCACGCGTCGGATAAAGTTCTGCCACACCAGCACCTAACGCAATTGTTGCGCGCATCATGACATCATATTCATCTGCTGAACGATACGGTGCCCAAGAACCAGTATATTCCCAAGTTTGTCGAGAAATTGGAAACGATGTATCCATACAATATACCGGTTCTTGATTACCGTTCGAAGTAACCCCAACAAAAAATGAACCTGAGTTTATCGTAGCATCAAGATTTATCGAATACCAAGTAGGAGTTTGGGCATTAACAGTAATGTTGCCTCTTCCAAGCACTGTTCCTGGTGTGCCGTTTGGCCCATCATCTTTTAACACCCATAGAGTACAAGTCACGGGCGAAGTTTGGTAAAACAAATAAGCTCGAGCACTGGTAATTCGGCATGGATAAACTGGCGGAGTAAATTTTATGCCCATACCTCCATTATTGCCCGACCAACTTGTACCGTAATCATATATACCATCATCAAAAGCAATTTCAGTCGGTAATGTAATTACTCGCGTCTCAACAATTATTGAATCATTACCAGCATACATATCACCGGAAATTTTCGCACGGAAAGTTGTCCGATAAACTCCGGTAGCAGTTGGTGTCCAGGGCGCAAAATTAACCGACTCGGTTTGAGCTGGTGTCAACGCTGGTATAACAACTGTTGAAGAATGAACAATCGCATTAGCAGCATTGCGTACTCGACAGAAAACCGAGCAAACCCCAACTGGTTGATTCCCAGTGTTTTTCACCTTTGCCCATAATGTTTTAGGAGTATTATTAATGATAAAAAATCCGCCAGAATTTCGGTTCATTGCATATAATATCCCAACGTCAGTCACCGCAAAACTTGTACTCTCAGGCGGATAAAATTTAACTGCTAAATTTTCGTGTAAAACATTCTGCGATGGCACAAGTCCGTTAAGATAACTCAAACCCACTGTTCCGGAGACATTTTCAATACCGGTAGTATTGTTAGTTGGTGCCCAACCTTGATATGGCGTGCCAACAATTCGTTTATATTGAAAAGTAATTGAGCTATCAGGCCGCGAAAGAATTATTTGAAATGTGCAGCGTGAAGTTGGCATATTCCACCACCGAACATTAATATAAGATATGACGCAAGTATCGTTAGTAGGATTAGTCCAATAATAACATCGTGCTGAATCACCACCCGGAGCTGACGAAAAGTCTAAATCTGACATTAGCGGAGCAACAACATCATTGGGACGTGCCGGATTAGGCACATTGCTAAATGGATGGGAACCATTAAAATTGTCGCTGAAAGAAATATATCCATTAGAACTCACATAAAAGCTATTGACACGATACCAGTAATACGGAAAACTAAACCCAATGGGAAACGGACCAACAACATTATCATCCATTAATCCGGTAACTCTTGTTCCCACAGTTGAAATATCAATCCAACGGAATACTGGCGCATTCGGCGCTACTGTATCATTGTCAATATAGCGATAACCATAAGCATCTGGACCACCACCACCTTTTGTTACTGATTCTGATAATGTAAGGGGACTTGATAACGCTGTAATAATAACTAATACAATATTTAGCATAACGCCTCCCGGTTCACAATAATTTCGAGTAACTTTAGGAGCTGTGGTGAAAAATTTAAACCCCTAAAGCACTCGCTTTTGCGATACCAACTTTATTTTACTATAAAAAT
>JANXBB010000265.1 GCA_025061975.1 Caldifarciminota bacterium
AAAAATTATTTTATCCGTAATAACCACAATGTCTTAGATATCGATGGAGCTCGGGTATCTTTTGAAAATGGTTGGGGGCTTATTCGTGCATCTAACACCCAACCGGTTTTAGTTCTACGCTTCGAAGCTAAAACTAAAAAAAACCTTTTAGAAATTCAAGAAATTTTTTATAATCAGTTAATAAGATTTATTAGCATCCCTAAATCTGAATTTTTTATCTGTCAAGAGACTACTGATATAATTTAATGTCCGAAATTGTTTTTCTTAAACGAACTCTAACTTTTCTAAATCGCGTAATTGCCAAACACGATCTAATACGAGATGGAGAAAAGATATTAACTGCTGTTTCTGGAGGAATTGACAGTTTAGTCTTGATGGATATTTTACTCCAATATTCTAATAGATACCGTAAGAATTTACAATTATTAGCGTATCATCTCAATCCCGGTTTTCCGGGATGGAAAACCGAGGCATTAAAAAAATTTTTCGAACACCGTCAAATTGAATATTTAATAGATAATGTTGATATATACACTAAGTTAAACTCTCTCAAAAAAAGCATTTGCTACTTTTGTGCTCGCGAAAGAAGAAAAAAACTCTTCGAAGTCGCCCAAAAATATGAGATAAAAAAAATCGCCTTTGCTCATCATATGGATGATGTAAATGAAACCTACATTCTTAACTTGATGTATTCAGCAAACGCTAGCACTTTTGTAATCAAACAAGGTTTTTTCCCTAATAAAACTGGAGAAGTCTTGTTCTATATAATAAGACCACTGTATTATTTTGATAAAGACCATATTAAAAAATACGCTAAATATTTCAATATTAAACCCGTTAAAAATTTATGCCCCTTCGAAAAAACCAACGAACGCATGGAAGTGCGTAAGTTTTTACAAAAAATGTATAAAAAAGATCCTCAGATTAGATCGAATATATTTTGGGGAATAAAAAATATAAAACTTAATTATTTGCCGTAAGATAAAAGGAGTATACGTTATGAAGGAAAACCACAGATTACGGGTAATGTTAATAATGATTTTTGTTTTAATAGTAATAGCATTAGGCCTTTTGGCAATAATTATTGCAATGTCAATTACAGTATCTCAGCTCCGCACTGCTTTGAAAGATAAAGAAGCTACTATTTATGCCCTACAGTATAAGATCGATAGTCTATCCCCGCATTACACAGAGAAACAAAAGAAAATCATTGCTACCCTTGTTGGTAATCCGGAAATTAAGATCCTTATTAAGAAAAAACCCTCTTTAGGTGGCACCTGGGGTGTGTGGTCAGAAAAAAACATTACTTTTATTACTGAGGATAAAGCATTTGTAATTTACGATGACGGTCATTTATTAGGAGGAATGGTTATTAAAATCACTAATCCAGATAACATTAAAACCTGGAAAGTTCTCTGGAACACACTTTTTTGAAATTTATTTACCAAGAAAAGTTTTTAACTCCTTCTTCAATCTGGATAACCTGGGCTTAAAACCACGAACAATAAATGTTATTTTACCATCGTTAATAAATTCTTTTTTTACATCGCCTGCTTCATAAATAAACTTAAACAAATCGCTACGTTCAAGAGGTAATGTAATTCTTTTTGTAGTAAGAACCGGACTTAAATATCCAAGAATTGCATTCTTTAATTTGGGAATTCCATCGCCAGTAAGGGCAGATATAAAAATTGAGTTAGGATAAGTTCGTTTTAACCGGTTTAGTTTAGAAGTTTCAAAAACGCAATCAATTTTATTAAACACCATAAGCACCGGTTTATTCTCGCATGAAAGTTCTTTTAAAGTCTCATCAACAACGGTAATTTTATTTTCAATGTCCGTTGCAGTGGCATCAATAATATGAAGTATCAAATCCGCATTTTTAATTTCGCTTAATGTAGCACGAAAGCTAGCGATTAACTCATGAGGCAGATTTTTTATAAATCCCACTGTATCGGTTACTAATACTACAAGGTTCTTACCTAAAACTAATGGCTTAGTTGTGGGATCTAGGGTAGCAAAAAGTTCCGGCGATACTTTTACATTAGCACCTGTAAGTTGGTTCATTAAAGTCGATTTCCCTGCATTAGTATATCCGACAAGTGCTATTTTGACGTATTCACGGCGTTTTTTCCTCTGAATTTCACGTTCACGATCGATTTTTTCTAACAGCCGTGTCAAAAACGAAATCCGCTCTCGGATTCTGCGCCGATCAATTTCTAATTTTTTCTCTCCGGGCCCACGGGTACCGATCCCCCCACCTAATCTTGAAAGTTCAGTTCCAAATCCTATAAGATTTGTACGCCGATATTGAAGTTGAGCTAATTCAACTTGTGTCTTTGCTTCAGCAGTTTGTGCATGCTGAGCAAAAATATCAAGAATTAATGCTCGACGATCAATAACTCGAATTCCGATAATTTCTTGAAGATTTCGCATCTGTGTTCCTGAAAGTTGTTGATCGAAAATCAGAAGATCAATGTTATGCTTTTGACAAATCTCTTTTAGCTCCAATACCTTTCCTTTCCCTACTAAGGTTGCTGGTTCAGGTTCTGATTTTATTTGAAGTATCTTCTCAACAACTTCGCCGCCTGCGGTCTTTGTAAGAGAAGCAAGTTCCTCTAACGAATCTGCAACTTGCCAACGTTCTTTACTGCTACGTGCCAAACCAACAAGCAAAACCCGTTCTTTGTTTTTATTTGAAAACATACATAACTCTTTGAATAATAGTATAAAAACTCCCTAAAAAAATTAAACCTAAAACATATGGCAACCCGCGATAACCTAAAATCAAAAACCCTAAAATAAGCACAGCAAATCGAACTGGTCGCTCCATAAGTCCTATTTTACACTCTTTACCGATCCCTTCAGCTCGAGCTCGAATATAGCTTACCATCAAAGAAAAACTTAGAGTTCCAAACACTAATAATGACAAAATATGGCTAACATGCAGATAATAATAAAAAAACCCGGCGTAAATAAAAATTTCACTAAAACGATCAATAACCGAGTCCAAAAAAGCTCCCTTAGGATTTAATTTTTGACTCTTGCGAGCAACCTCACCATCTATTGTATCCATTAAGGCCACTAAAAATAAAAATACCAGCCCCATCCAACGGTTTCCCAAAGAAAAAAACATACCCGCAGCGATGCTAAAAGGAATCCCTAACAGGGTTAATAAGTTAGGCGAAATTTTGGTTTTTACAATCAATATTGTAAGCGGCTCAATGAATTTTCGCCCCAGGTTTTTATATTCCTCGCGCATCTGTTTTACACATCCTCATTACTTTCTTTACCTGATACTACTAATACAATTTCCCCTCGAGGTGGATTTTTTTCTAATTCCGTTATAACTTCTGAAATATAACCTCTATAAACAGTCTCAAATTTTTTTGTAAGTTCGCGAACAAATGCAATTTTCCGATCTCCAAAAACGTCTAACATATCTTTTAAAGTATCTAATACACGATACGGAGAATCATAGAATACCATCGTTCGCGTCTCATCCCTAAGAGCTTTTAATTTCTTAAGTTTCCGGCCACGACGCTTAGAAAGAAACCCCTCAAATGTAAATCGATCTGAAGGCAACCCCGAAATCACGAGCGCTGATATAATTGCCGATGGGCCGGGAATCGGAATTACAGGTAAATTTTCTTTGATCGCCTCTCTTATCAAATAATAGCCCGGATCGGAAATTCCCGGGGTCCCTGCATCAGAAACCAGCGCAACACTTTTTTTATCTTTTTTTATTAATTCAATAATCTTCGGCGTTTGAGTTATTTTGTTGTATTCGTGATAACTTAACAGTTTATTTTTGATCTCATAATGACTTAAAAGAATACCTGTATGACGTGTATCTTCACATGCAATAAAATCAACATTTTTTAATATTTCTAACGCCCGAAGTGTAATATCTTTTAAGTTTCCTATTGGTGTTGCTACGATATAAAGTCCCCAGGGAAGTTTCTCTTTATTAAAAATTTGTTTATTTTCCCGCGTATTCAGTTAAAATATAATTTAAAGGATTTACCCAACTCCCGTTAACACGTATTGCGTAATGAAGATGCGGGCCAGTTGCCGCACCACTGCTTCCTACATGACCAATAATGTCGCCCCGTTTTACTTTTTGACCAACTTGCACCTTAACCGATTGGAGGTGGGCATAACAAGTAACGTGCCCATAACCGTGATCTATTTCAATGTATCGTCCGTAGCCGGCTTTATACCCAGCATAACGAACTATTCCATCAGCTGTCGCATATACTAATTGCCCCGGAGGCGCTACAATATCAATTCCCTCGTGAAATTCGCTTCTTCCAGTAAACGGCGACCGACGATACCCGAATCCGCTGGAAAGAAAACCAGAAGTCGGCCAAATTGAAGGTGTATGAGCAAGCATTTTGCTCTTTTCTTCTAAAAACTTACTTAAATAGTTAAAACTTTCTTCTTGAAAGCGCGCTCTGAGCAATAGATGATCGACCTCAGCTATTAAATTTTCATCTTTAAGACCACCATAACCCAGATCCCTAAGCTCTTTAGGAATAAGCTCTAAATTTGAAGCCAACCGAATTTTCATGTCAAGTTCAGCTAATACTTTAAGTTTTTCGTCGAGTACTGCAAGTTTATCTCTAACAACTAACAATTCGGCCTTAAGTCGTTGGTTCTCGTTTTGCAACTTAGAAACCCGAATACGTGCCGAAATATTCTGAATGCCCAATATCATAATCACCAACGCCGAAATAAAAAACAACCCAATGAATGCTAAAATTGAATAAGCAACTGAATTTTTTATTGTAAAATTAATAAATTTTCGTAACTGTTTTTCAAATAAAATTATATTCCACTGACTCATAATTAGGAAATATTGTATAAAAATACCTCTTACTTGTCAAGAGGATAATTAATTTTTTCTTAAATTTATACTTAACTTTTTGATATTCATAAAGTTAATGTTAAAAATATGAATTTGGGTAACCCGGCTGATTAAACTTTGAGAACTATACGTTTTATGTGTTTTTTGATAAAAGTTTATTGGTCATCGGGCAACTTTTAAAAGGAAATTGATTGTTTATAATTTAAGTTTAGTTGGCTTGTTATTTTCATTGTAGAGTATCTTGACATAAGCTAAATTATCGTGTATTTTTAATTATGGTATTAGCAGCTGATCTCCGTGAAGGAATGGTTATAAAAATTGGCGACAATTTATACAAGGTGTTAAGTGCTGAATACAAAAGCGGTACTGCTCAAATGTCCGGCGTGGTTCACACAAAACTCCGCAATATCTCTACACATACATTTACTGAACAACGCTTTCACCCCGAGGATCGATTAGAAGATGTAACTCTGGAACCGGTAATGATGGAATATTTATACCACGATGAAACTGATTATTACTTTATGCATCCCGAGACTTATGAACAATTTCCATTCGCAAAAGAACGCTTAGGGAATTTTGTAAAGTTTCTTGTCCCAGGAATGAAAGTAAAAGTTGAACTCTACAATGAAGTGCCTGTTGATATCGTACCCCCGAAAACAGTGGAGTTAAAAGTTACTTCAACCGGTGCTGGTGTCAAAGGTGACCATGATGCTGCATATAAGAGTGCAACCTTAGAAAACGGTATGGAAGTCATGGTCCCACAATTTATCAAAACTGGCGACATCATCCGAGTTGATGTTGAAACTGAACGCTATTTAGATCGCGTTAAAGAAAAGGAATAACCTAATTGAGCAACGAATCTCTTCAAGTCATATCAGTATATACATATATGTTAAAATTATTTTTAGGAGCGTAAAATGAACAAACTTTTTTGTTTTTTATTGTGCACTTTATCACTTTTTAATTTTTTTCTTTTTGGTGGCGTCGTCATAAAAACATTCGATTTTCAAGAATCAGATTTAGTTTTTGAACGCTACGGTGATTATATGGTTGTTAAACTAAAAGGATTTTCTTCAAATTATGAAGTTGGAGCACCATGCTTGCCATTAGCCAATTATCAATTTGTAATACCGCCTTCGGCTGAAGTAGCAAGTATAACTATTGAAGACACTCAAGCCATCACTTTACCTGGCAAGTATTTAATCATGCCCACCCCTGAATTTCAACCTATATCCTTAACACAAGGACCGATAATAGCCCCTAACCAAGCTATTTATCAAAATAACAATCCATATCCTAAAGACCTTATTAGATATTATAATACCGGTACCAAAAGCGGATATCGAATCTGTGGCGTCGGAATTATTCCGTTTCAATATTATCCACAAGAAGGACGCCTGGTATTTTATAAAAAACTGACTCTTAAAATTAATTATTATGAAGCTAAAGCAATCCCCATAAAACTCACTTCTAAACAACTACAGGTATTTTCGCATGAACTTAAAAGAATTGTAACAAACCCAGACGACCTTGACCGATTTACCCCTCCTACGCAAAACACCGAAACCGAATGTAATTATTTAATAATTACAATTGACGGTTATGTTAATGCATTCGAACCATTAGTAAGATGGCGTACCAAACAGGGTTATCGTGGTGAAATTATCACTATAAACACGATTTCATCGAATTATCCGGGGCGAGATATCCAAGAAAAAATGCGCAATGCAATAAAAGATTACTATCAAAATCGCGGATTAATTTTTGTGATTTTAGGAGGCGATAGTCAACTTGTCGCACCAAGAATTGCCCGTGTGGTTGCAAGTTCTTATACTGGAAATATCCCTTGCGACTTATACTACTCAGATTTAGATGGCACCTGGGATGCTAACAATAACAATATCTTTGGTGAAGTGCCCGCTGATAATGTTGATATGTATCCGGATGTGTATGTTGGACGTGCCTCGGTTGATAATTTAACCGAAGTAAATACTTTCGTAAACAAAATTTTTACTTTTGAAAAAAACCCTCCTACTGATTATTTCAAAAGAATTCTTTTACCATCGGTAATGCTTTTTTCTCAATATAATTATCATGGCCGAATTGTGAATGACTCTATCGCTTTAATTACTCCTTCTAGCTGGACCGATCGATTATTAATCGATCCAGCAAACACGACGCCGATGCGTGAATCGTTAAACAACGGCTTTCTTTATTGCCATCCTTCAGCCCATGGTGACGAAATTGGATTTTATTATCAATCAGGGACCCCAATTTACACTCGGACCGATGCTTACGCTCAAACCAACGGTAATCGGCTATTTGTTTTAAACTCAATCGCGTGTAACTCCGGTGATTTCGGATATAGCAACGGTGAGTGTTTAGCTGAAGCAATGATGAATAATCCTAATGGTGGTGCAGTTGCCACAATCCAGAACTCTCGATACGGATGGGGAAATCCGCCGAATTTAGGTCCATCAGAAAGAATTGATGTTAAGTTTTACGATTTTTTAATTAACCGCGATAGCTTCTTAATTGGTGTAGCTCATGCCCGTAGTAAAGCAGTTTTTACGCCCCAAGCTATTTCTGACCCTGTGACAAGATGGTGTGTTTACGAATTAAACCTTTTTGGTGATCCAGCGATGCCCCTTTGGACAGATGTTCCCCAGGTGATTGTTGCTCAATATCCGCAAGTAATCCCAATAGGCCCCTCAAACTTTACAATTCAGGTCACGAGAAACGGTTTAAGTCCAATTGCTAATGCGTTGGTATGTGTTGAAAAACCTCAAGAAGTTTATGCTTATGCTCGTAGTAATAATTCAGGAATCGCAACAATCCCAATTGCACCGTTGACTCCGGGAAAAATTTATATTACTGTTACTGCCCAGAACTGTTATCCTTATGAAGACAGCTGTGTTGTGCAAGCTAATGGTCCTTATGTTGCATATTTAAGATCGACAATAATCGATAGTGTTAATGGTAACGGTGACGGAATTATTAAT
>JANXBB010000297.1 GCA_025061975.1 Caldifarciminota bacterium
AAAACGCTCAAGCTCGTGGTGTTGTCGTAAAAACAAAAGCCCGATTAACTTAACACAAAGGTCAATTATTACATCACGCCTAACTAATCTAAGAAAATCTAGCAAAATAAGAGTTAAATCCAATTTGCCGTAAACATGCGAGGGGTACAGGGGACCGTATCCCCTATGCCCCTCGCCTTGTATTTTGCAGCTAATTAATTTCCAAGTTCGGAAATTTAATACCATCAATAATTATAGATGCGCGTTTTAGACACCTTGAGGAAAAATTTTTAAGATCCATCATTTATTGTTAGGCTTAAAACCGATTGCAAATCGGGTTTTACGTTCATTATGTTTTAGTTCAGTTTGCGCATGTCTCATTAACATCTCCATGGTGATGAGCTTTGTTTTATGATAAATGCACTCATGAACCACTTTAAGAATTACATTCTTTATCTCTCCGCCGGTAAGCTCATACTCTCGAGCTAAAACCTTAAAATCAACATCATCAGCAAGCGGCGTCTTTTTAGAAATTAATACCCGCCAAATCCGCTCTCGGTCCTCAGGACCAGGAATATCAAACTTAAACTTATACAAAATACGCCGCGGAAAAGCTTCGTCTAAAGCATACTCCCGATTTGTCGTTAATATAACCACCCCATCAAAATGCTCCATCTCCTGCATCATAATATTAGTCATAAAATTACTCATTCGATCCACTGAGTGACGTTCCAATAATCGCCGACCAAAAAGCGCATCAGCCTCATCAAAAACTAAAACACAATCTGATTCCCGAGCATCAGCAAATAATTGAACTATCTTCTTTTCTGAGTCGCCAATCCAATAACTAAGAATCTGGTCATATCTGACAATCCCAATATTTTTACCTAATCGGTGCGCAAAAGCCTCAGCAGTTGCAGTCTTACCTGTGCCCGGAGGTCCATAAAACAACATAATGATACCTTTGCCATATTTTATTGTCTTATCTAATCCCCAGTCTGACAGTACCTTTGCCCCTTCTTTTACATAACTAACAACTTTTTCTAATTCCTCATAATAAGACTTTGGAAGAACAATTTGCGAAAAGCCAATAATCGGTTTCCGAATAACAAGAAGTTGCGATGCCTTTTTGCGATCTATTATGCGATCTATTAATATAGAGGGAAATATTTCATTTAAAGTTTCACTTGGCTTATCATCATTAATTTCCGACGTTTTCTTTGTATCCACTATATCCTTATCATTATCATTATCATTTATGGTAGGAAATGTTGTATCCACTATATCCTCTATATCCTTATCCTTTACGGTAGAAGATCTACTAAATTCGATTGTTGGCCCTAGTTCAAAACTATCCCGGGCTCTGTTTTCATGGTAAAAGTCACACAGCGAAGCCGTCAATAACGTAGATAACACCTCATCAGATAAAGTAAACGTCTTTTCATTGAAATTCAGAAGTGAAGAGTAATCACATCGTTTTACAAGTTCCTTTTTGACCAGTCCATTTAGTAGTTCAAGGTTTTTTAGAAGCTTACTGGGCTTTTTACCCAAAACCTCCCCAATCGTATGAAGATTAACAGCTTTACTGTGACTACTAAAATTCCTATCTCCTTTGAAGAAAATACACATAATGATTAGCTTTTCCTGCTCCGATAAATTAAATTTCTTAGCCAATTCTTCAAATGGTATATCAACCCCGGCTTCAGCAGCAGCCTTTTTAATCAACCCTAATTCCTTATTTAGCCGATTCAACTGTTTTTTTACCCTCAAGAGCTCCTGATAATAAATCTTGGGTTTATTCAATCTCCAATTTATATACATGTCATTATCATTCTCCAAAAATTCTTTCAACTCAAGAGCATTAACTATCTCATACCAACAATCAAGATATCGATATATAAAATCCTCTTTACTTTTATTATTCATATTTCACTCCTTTTTTGTTAAAGTTTTTAGTTTTTATAACGTTAAAAACCCTAATCGGCTAACTCTACCACTAATTTTTACCTACATACATAACACCACCTCCTTTCTGGGTTATTTTGCTTTATATATATAAGAGTCTTTCTTGTCTTTTAATACCGTCATCAATTGCTCCGCTTGGTCAGGTTATTTTGCTTTATATATATAAGAGTCTTTCTTGTCCTTTTTTCTTGGTTTATACGCCAAAGGAAGGCTTCCCGGATTAAAAGCATCGATCGGATACCTTGTTTTATGGACCATTTCTGATAATGCCTGAGGTATCCTTTTAGGTTTTTCTAATTTCTTATAATGGGATTTGGGAAGAATAATTTGCGAAAAGCTTATCAGTGGGTTTCGGACAACAAAGATAGAGGAATATTTTTTCGAGGCTGCTCGTTTATTACAATTTTCGGCAGAATACCCCTTTAACAAGATTTTAAACACATCCGGGCAAAATCGGAACTCTTGTTTAAGGATTGCCCGCTTGAAATAACCCAAGAGTCCATAAAGTCGGATACATTTTTTCTCTAAAAGGCTTCGAATCGAATCAATCAGCATTAATTTTTTGCTTGGGTTAGTACCTAAAAACTCAATATTTACCCGTTTACTAATCACGTAATAGTTATTTAAAATTTGGCAATAAAACTCGCCGTCACAACAAACTTTTTTCCTAAAAAAGTATGTGTATGTCTTTAACCTCCTAAAATGTTAGTTTAACTTTTTTCTCTTGAGCTACTTTTTATTTATAAATCGTTTTTGAATATCCGTAAGCAACTCGTCCCCGGCTGTCCGGGGTTTATTTTCGGTTTTCTTATCGCCATTAGTTAAACCGGCCCCGACTAGTTCACAAGTCTCAATTATATCAATATCTTGATGTAATTTCTTATTTCGCATATTTTTTATGCTTAAAATTTTATCCGTAACCTGTTCACAAAACCATCTATTACATTCTATTACACTCATACACATCCGGTCTC
>JANXBB010000298.1 GCA_025061975.1 Caldifarciminota bacterium
GTCCATAAAAAGTTTCTTGTTGTAAAATATTATGGTCATTTAAGGTTTTAACTTGATCTCTTAAATATTTATATGACTCAACTAAAAAGCCTGCAGAACCACAGAACGGGTCTAAAATTTTCTCGCCGATTTGGGGCTGAACTATTTTAATCATAAATCTTATGATGGGCCGGGGCGTATAAAATTCGCCAGCACCACCGCCTTTTTCTCCAGCAGTGTATAATAGTAATTCTTCATAAACTATGGACAATATTTGACTATCCTCAGGTTGGGAAAAATCGATTTCGTCAATTAATTGAACAAGTTCCCCAAGGGCATATCCGCTTTTCATATAGTTTCTGATTTCTTTAAAAATTGAACTGATTTTGGCTTTTTGAGGTGTGCCGGTTAGTGATGCCAGATAAGGAATTAAATCTTGATCAACGAATTTTAAGAGTTCCTCACCTGAGTATGCTTTAATCCAATTGCGCCATTGATATTTAGGTTCAAATATCGACTCATACTGTGGGTTTAATAGTTTCTTTTGTTCTTCAAGGTTGTCAAATAATTTTAGAAATAAAAGCCAGGAGAGTTGTTCAACATATTGCAAAGGTGTTAATTTACCTTTTTGCCTCATTATATCGCAAGCGGTTTTTATCCTGTTTGATAGCGTCAACCTATCCATAGATTTCGCTCTTTAACTTATTGAATATTGGTTGTAAATCTTTTGTCTTTAATTTTTCAATAATTTTCTTTATGTCACCATATTTACGAACAAATCGCCACATTTTGAATACCTCGGGTTTTAACTCGTCAATCCCGCCGATTCGATATTGTTCAATTAAATCAAAAATAATCTCACGAGCGTCAATTGGAAATGAATTAATGAATTTCTGTTTTAAGTCTAATAATGCTCGTGCTCTTTCATCTCGGCTAATAATGGGAGCATCAAAAGCAATATGGGCAAGCACATCAAATCCGTCAATATCACTTCGTCCTAATATGACTGATGACAGAACTTGTGGAGATATTCCAAGATTAACCAAATCGGTAATAAAATCTTCTCTTTTTTCGTCATCGAGCCAAATGTTTTTTAAATCTTCTAAACTAAAAACTTTTTTTCTAATCCCACTTTGTGAATACTGAACATATTCCGCTTTATTCAACTTTCTTCCGCCGGCTTCGATTAAAAATTCTTCTTCAGTTGCGATATAGACATCAACTCCTTGAATTTGAATTAGCTTTCGCTTGCCTTTTTCTTTTGTTAAGGTGACTGTTTCGATTTGGTTGAAATCTGCGACCGGTTGAACTTTAAACTCTTTTTTATTATAGCCAGTTTTTTCAAAACTTATATGGACCGGGTAGCGAGGTAAATTTTCAAAGAAAACAATACCTTCGGGAGAGGTTTTTTTGACGGTGATTTTGTGCGGTTGAAGGGTCAATACTACTCTAACATCGTCTAAGGGTTGTCCGGTTTCAGCATCAAATACTTGAGCTTTGTAGAAATAGTCACAAGGCCCTTCGGGCAATTGAACTGGTTTTCTTTCTTTTACTAATTGCGGAAATAATCTGGTTGCACCGGTAAAATCGATGATTCTAAAAAATAGTTTGTTGGACGATTCATCAATTCTTGTGCCTCGACCAATGATTTGGTTAAACATTACAAGTGATGAGACCGGCTTTAAGAATATAATATTTTTTACCGAAGGAATATCAACGCCAGTTGTTAATAAATCTACGGTTGTCGCAACTACCGGCAATTGTTTTTCTGAATCGCGAAAGTTTTCTAATTCTTTCTTATCAGCTTCATCATCGGCGACAATTCGTACTGCATAATTATGATAACCAAGATAAGCAAAATGATTTTGAATATGTTTTTTAACTTCACCCGCATGGTCAATCGTAACACAATAGATAATTGTCTTATCCATTGGTCCATATCGCTCAAGTAGTTCACAAATCTTCTGACATATCTTTTCAGTATGTTCGGGAATAGTAATTGTCCGCTCAAAATCGGGAACGCGATAAATATCTTTGATGATGATTTCAGGATCATCTTCGGGTACAAATATTTCCGCACCTTTTAGTTCGGCTTCTTTGATATTTAGACCGTCTTTAACCAGATTAGTATAAATTCTTTGCACTTGATAATTAGCCAAATAGCCATCTTCAATCCCTTGTTCAATGTCATATTTATAAACGGGCTCGCCAAAGTATTTATATGTATCAATGTTGTCGTCTCTTTTAGGAGTTGCAGTCATTCCCAATTGAATAGCATCTTTAAAATACTGAAGAATCTCATACCAGCGATTCCATCCCGAGCGATGGCACTCATCAATGATTATCATATCAAAAAAATCGGGCGGATAGTTTTGATAAAGTCGATGTGATTCATCGCCACTATAAAGAGTTTGATAAGTTGCAAAATATATATCACGAACTTTAGGCGTTTTTCCTTCAATGATTTTATCGCGGGCGTCACCGAATGCTTTAAACTCATTGTATGCTTGGTCTCGTAAAACCTCTGCCCGATCTGTAAGATATAAAACCTTCTTAAGATAACCAGTTTTCCATAACTTCCAGACAATTTGTAAAGCGACAAAAGTTTTGCCGGTGCCGGTTGCCAAAGTGAGTAATACCCTTTTTTGCCCGCGCAAAATTGCTTCAATTACCTTGGTGATTGCTTGCAATTGGTAATATCTTATTTCTTTTTGTGGATCGTAATATAAAGGGTAGAGAAATGGATTTTTATCTTTAGGTAATTTTGAAAAATCAAATTCTGGTTTTTTAGTATACTCAGACCATCGTTGATAAAGTTCATCTGGCGTGGGAAATTTATCTAAAGTTGTTTGGCGATTTGTTGTAAAATCAAATTCTTCAAATTTTTCTCCGTTAGTGGAGTAAGCGAATAATACATTTATTATTTGAGCTTTTTCTTTTGCTTCAGATAATCCATCTGCCCAATGCTTATATATAGATTTTGCTTCGATTACTGCAATGGGAAAGGCGTTATTATATGTCAATAAATAATCACAAAATTTTCTTGTGCCGCGTCGTGCGCCGCTACCTTCGATAATGACTTTGCCTTTGCTAATGCAAAATTCCCTTATGATGTTAGAGTCACTCCAGCCTGCTGCTTTTAGTAATGGGTCAATTAATTTTGCTCTAGTATCCGATTCTGTATGATATCTGTTTTTAGGTGTATACATCTTATGTTTTTTTATTTTAACGATTATTTTATTTCTGTCAAGTAAATATCGCTACCTGCTTGACAAATATAAAATTTTTAGTATTATTTTAATGTCGGGCTCGTGGTGTAGCCTGGTCTAACACGTCGCCCTGTCACGGCGAAGATCGCCAGTTCAAATCTGGTCGAGCCCGCATTTATTTTTATATAAATGAACTCTAAAGCCCGCCACTTAACAGTTTTGGGAATTGTAGTAATTGTTATTCTTTTCTTTGTTTTCTGGGGTGTTATTTTTATTCGTTTCACTTATTATGGGCGAATAATTAAAAATATAGTTTCCGACAAAGTTTCTGGCAAAGACCGAGAAGCAAAACTGCTACTTTCTCAAGCGAACGCTTTAACTAAAGCGTTTATCAAAAATAAGCCCCAAGAGATTTATGCGTTTTTTAACTCTTCATTTCAAGAAAAGACTCCGTGGGATAGTTTTTATAATGCTTATCAAAACTGGCTTCTTAACCGTAAAGTAATCGGAGTGCGGTTTACTTATATAAAAAGAATCGGCCGTATTGGTCATGTTTCAAGTATGATTAGATTTAACGATAATCGAGAACGCTACTGTTATCAATCTTGGATTCTTACAAATAAGGGTTGGCGACTTGTCTGGTTAACTAACTTTTTGCCTCACTCATTTCTTGATTATGGTGAAACTAAATCGTATGATATTCAAGCGATCAAACAACTAGCACTTGAGGAACTTTTTGAGCGTGGGAAAATAAAACTTCTTACTCGCGACCTTAAGCTTCCTAAGACAATTTTTATTAAAAGTGAAAAAAGCCGGCATACTTCATATTATAAAGTGCCGGGCTACACAGTTAAAGAGTTAACTTTAGAGGCGATAAAAAATCAGGTTTATAAAACTGATGCCTTATATTATTTAGAATTTGCCGCCCTAAGAATTATTGACGATATTGCTTCAATTTATATTGATATTGTGCCTTTATATCGTGGAATTCCTAATCTGATGCGCCGGCGTGGACTTCAACTGTTTTTTGTAAACAAAGCTTATCCGAAAAAAGAACCCGAGTGGATTTTTGAGGAAGCCGGTGCAATCTGGTAAAATATCAGTTGAGTTTATAAATCATAAAGTTTAACACCGAAGCGAAACTTGTCCACAAAAGATAAGGAATTAAAAGAAAAGCAGCAAGTTTTGAGACCGCACTAAAATAAATCATCGTCAAAATAATTAAAAACCACAGCGCAACAATTACAAAAAAACCACCGAGAGGAAACCGTAGGCCAAAAAATACTGCGGACCATAAAATGTTGACTATTAGATGAATAACAAATATAAACATTGCAGCCCGTACTGTTTGATTGCCGAATCCTTTACTCCAAACTAAGTATAATGAAATTCCCATAAGTAAAAAAAGCCCGGTCCAGACCGGACCGAAGAGCCAATTCGGCGGCGCAAAAGTTGGTTTTACTAAAAAGTTATACCAAGTAGGAATATTAGGGCGAGTAAAAAATGAGCCTAAAACTCCTGCTAGTTCACATATTGCAATGCTGATAATTAGTTTTATAATATTTTTCACTGTTTCCTTTTTTATTTTAGTTTAAAGTTTTTAATCCGTGAATTTTTATTTTTCTCATAGTATTAGCTATTATCTCAATCTGCACTTTAATAGCTTGAGCCAACAACTCAGGGTTAAGTTTTTCAGCCCACTCAATAAGACAGATTCCTGAGCCTTCAAGGTAGTCTTCAAGCCCCAAACTATAAAGTTCTGAAGGATCTTTAATGCGGTATAAGTCAATATGATAAATTGAATAAACTCCTTGATATTCGTTGATTATAATAAATGACGGGCTTTTTACAATGCTTTCTTCGGCAACTCCTAATCCTAAACAGACTCCTTTAATCATGGTAGTTTTGCCGCTTCCTAACTCGCCGTAAAAAGCTAATATATCACCGGCTTTTAATTGAGCACCAATTTTTTTGCCCAGTTCAATAGTCTCTTGGGATGAATTAGTAATAAACTCCATTGAAAAAGTGTTAAAAACTCAGATCATTTCAACAGCCATAGCTACCGCTTCACCGCCTCCAAGACAGATTGCTGCAAGTCCTTTTTTAAGTCCTCGATCCTTTAAGGCATAAAGAAGGGTTACTACAATTCTTGCGCCAGATGCACCAATCGGATGACCTAATGCCACAGCTCCGCCATTGACATTAACTTTTTCCGGATTGAGATTTAATTCTTTAATATCTGCTAAAACCTGAGCACTAAAAGCTTCGTTAATTTCAATTAAGTCAAAATAATCAACATTGACCTGAAGCTTATCAAGGATTTTTCGGACTGCATAGACCGGAGCATAAAAAAGCATCTTCGGCTCAACACTTGCCGTAGCATAAGCTACAATGCGCGCTAAGGGCTTTAAACCTCGGTTTTTAGCAGCTTCTTCGGATGTTATTACAACTGCTGCTGCTCCGTCATTGGTGCTTGGCGCATTACCCGGAGTAATTGTCCCCCCTTCTTTTTTGAAAGCCGGTTTCAATTTTGCTAAAGCTTCAAGTGAGGTATCAGCGCGTGGTCCTTCGTCGGTATCAACAGTTATAAATTCACCTTTTTTCTGGGGTACTTCGAGCGGAACAAT
Organism: Caldifarciminota bacterium; assembly: GCA_025061975.1. GTDB lineage: Bacteria > Hydrothermota > Tepidihabitantia > Tepidihabitantales > CAIPLT01 > JANXBB01. The sequence goes on from JANXBB010000298.1 coordinate 5,816, forward strand.
TTCATCTTTGAATTTTCCGGTTTTGATTGCCTGAATAGCCTTTTGATGACTACCTAGGGCCCACAGATCTTGCATTTCTCGGGTAATACCGGAACGCTCGGCAGTAAATTCGCCAAGCATTCCCATATGGACATTTTCAAACGCGCACCAGATTCCATCGTAGATCATACCGTCAACAAGTTTTACTTCTCCCATTTTATTTCCAACGCGGAGTTGATGTAAATAATAAGGCACGTTAGACATTGATTCTTGTCCACCGGCAACGATAATTTCAGCATCACCGGCTTTAATCTGCTGTGCACCTAAAACAATCGCCATCATTCCGGAACCACAGACTTTATTTATTGTTACCGCAGGAATTTCCGGTGATAACCCGGCTTTAATTTGTGCTTGACGTGCTGGTGCTTGACCTAAACCAGCAGGACAGACATGCCCCATAATTACCCCATCCACTTCATGCGGAGGAATTCCCGACCGCTTTACTGCTTCTTTTATTGCTGCAGCACCAAGATCTGTTGCTTGAAGTGGTGAGAGGACTCCTAAAAATTTTCCAATAGGAGTTCGGGCACCACTAACAATAACAATTTCTTTACTGGCCATAATTGCTCCTTTCTTTTATTTTATCCAATTAGGTTTTCTTTTTTCTAAAAATGCTTTCATACCTTCTTGAGGTTCACCACTAGCAAAGCATAAGGCAAAAGTTTCAATCTCTAATTCTTTAGCCGTCTCTAATGGACTATCAAGCCCCCGATTAATTACGGTTTTAGTGAGTCTTATTGCCCCAGGTCCTTTTTGTAAAATTTTTTGCGCAATTTCTTTGGCGCTGTCAAGTAATTTATCTTGAGGCACAACTTTATTGACAAGACCAATACGATAAGCTTCATCAGCACTGATCATATCACCGGTATAAATAAGTTCTTTAGCTACTCCAGCACCACAAAGTCGCGCAAGTCTTTGAGTGCCACCGAAACCCGGAATAATTCCTAAATTAACCTCAGGCTGGCCAATTTTTGCGGTTTCAGCAATAATTCTTAAGTCACACGCCAGAGCAATCTCACAACCGCCCCCTAAAGCATAACCGTTAATCGCTGCAATTACCGGCCGGTCAAGATTTTCTAACTTTGAGAGGACCCGATGACCAAGCTGAGCAAATGCGCGTGCTTCTTGGGGGTTAAACTTACTCATCTGCGAAATATCAGCACCAGCAACAAATGCTTTACCTTCACCGGTGAGAATTACTACTCGGACCGCATCATTATTTGAAAGCTCATCTAAAATTTTTTCCAGCTCAAGTAAGGTTTCAATATTTAATGCATTTAAGACATTGGGGCGATTGAACTTAATAATTGCGATCTGATCTTCTATTGTAACCACGAGATTTTTATATTCCATAACGCCTCCTAATTTTGATATTCCTGATTATAAATGATAATTCTAAATAGTCAAGCTCGTTATTTTTACGAGATAAGCACAACTGAGATTTTCTATTATAATCGCTATATACAATTTGACAGTGAGTTTTTATTGTAAGATTTTAGAATCTGATGCTGCAATATAAATACTTAAAAATATAATCGCCCCACCAATAATTTCAGGCAAGATAGGTGGTTCTTTTAAAATGAGCCATGAAAGAATCATACTTCCAATAGGTTCGCCTAAAATTAACATTGCCACTACCGGAGTTTGCAGGTATCTTAAAGCCCAATTAAAACTTGTATGACCGATTAACTGGGGGCCTAATCCTAAGAGTACAATAAAAATATAAGCTTTAGGTGCAAGGCCTAAGAAACTTTTACCCATAAGAAACATAATCACAATTAGAACTACCGCTGAAGTTGTATACATTAAATAGATATAAGAAACTAAGGAGAGTTGCTGTCGGACTTTTCGGCCGATAATTAAATAGCACGCAGTGCAAAATGCTGCCATGAGAGCTAAAATATTACCTTGAGTTTTAGAAAACGAACTAAAGCTCGCTTGGGAGATAAGAAAAACTCCGGCCATCCCCAAAATAATTCCCATGATAATTTTAAACGAAACCTTCTCACCCAATAGCAACGGTGAAAGCAAAGCAACAAAAATTGGATCTGTTGTTACTAAAACTACCGAGCTTGGCACAGAAGTATGATTTAATGATTCAATCCATAGGGCAAAATGTAGTGCTAAAAATAAGCCGGCAAGAACAACTAACCACCATTGGGTCTGTTTAAGTTCTTGATAATATTTAGAAAAGTTTTTGAAGAATAAAGGCTGCAGTATTAGCGAAGCAACTAATAATCTTCCGGCAGCAATTACAATGCTTGGTGCTTCAGTTAACCTTATAAGAATTGCTGCAAAAGACAAAGTAAAAACTCCAAGACTAACAAGGAAAATAATTTTTATGCGTGACACAGAATTTTACTGGTTTACTTAGTTGATAATTTTTGAGCTAATTTAAGAGCATTAACCATTGAGTTAATATTAGCAATATTTTTGCCGGCAATGTCAAATGCCACACCATGAAGCGGTGAGGTTCTGATAAACGGTAGCCCCCAAGTTAAATTAACACCTCCACCCCAAGAAATTAATTTTGCTGCAAGGAGTCCTTGGTCGTGATACATTGCTACATAGCCGTCAAAGCGATATTTATTATTAGGAAGAAAAGCACTATCTGCAGGTATTGGGCCTAAGGCGTTGATTTTCTTTGCTTGAGCTTTTTTTATAGCACTAAGAATTTTTTGCTCTTCACCTTTAGTAAACTCAAATCCATGGGGATTAAATGCTAATACTCCAATTCGGGGACGAGAGATATTTTCAGCTGTTTTTAGATAGTGATTTAAAAGTAGGATTTTTTGAAATATGTTTTGCGAAGTAAGCAAGTCGGATACGTCACTTAATGGCATATGAATTGTGACAAGAATAATTTTTACTTTTTCAGTCCAAATAAGCATGCCGTAATTTTCTACTCCAAATTCTTTTGCAAAATATTCGGTCTGACCTTCAAAAGGAAAACCGGCAAGCCTTAACGCCTCTTTAGATACCGGTGCTGTGATAACTGCGTTAATCTGTTTAGTTTTCAATAGATAAGTCGCAAAATTCAGCTGAAGCATTGTCGCTACGCCGCATTGTTTTTGAACCACTCCATAATTAAAGCTAAAATCTTCAAAGGCGTCAGCAACAAAAAGCTCATCAAAATTAAAAGCTGGGTGAGTGTTAATGAACTTTTTATATGCTTGTTTTAATAGTTTACGATTTCCGATTACTATAAAGTTTTTAATTATTTTCGGTGAGGACTTTTGACTTAAAAAACTTAAACTTTTTAACACAACTTCCGGTCCGATTCCTGCAGGATCACCAATTGTTATGCCCAGCATTGTTTTAATAATGAGCAATTGTTCCGCTACGTCGTGTCCGACGGTCAATGATTTCAAATATTAACATTCCGACGCCAACCCAAAATATTCCTAAGATTACAAGTCGTAAAAATGATGTCCAAAGCGAAAATCCCATCTGTTCTCCGATTAAAAAATGACGCACAGTCATAACTCCATAAGTAGTGGGCAAAAATAGTGCTGCTTTTTGCATAAAAACCGGTAATACTGAAAGTGGATAGGCAATCGGAGTAATAATCATCATAATACCAGAAAGTGCTTCGGAGACTAGCCATCCCTGTTTTAGAATTAAAGTTAAGCTAGCAATCATTAATCCAAAACCGTATAAGGCAATGAGCATTAAACCAATAACTACAAGTGAGGGAAGAATTCCTTGAGGATGAATTGTAAGTTTAAAAATTAGGTTTATAACAATAATCTGAAGGAAGATCATTAATCCTTGATGGAGTGTTGAATGTAATGCCATTCCTAAGGCAAAGACCCATCTGGGCACCGGTGCCGCAAAAACTGCTTCTAAGGTTCCCCAGTGTTGCTCTTTTCGTAAAGCAAAGCCCATTGCCCATAAAGCCATATTTAAAAATCCGACAAATATATAGCCCAGCGTTACAAAAGTAATTAAGTCATTAGTGCCAACAAGTCTGTTAAGATTCTCCGAAGTTCTACCGCCTACTAAAGCAATCCCATATAAAAGATACGGTAAAGCATAAACTAAAGGATCAATAAGACCGCGAATAAAATCCGGCTTGTAGGTAAGTTCGATTTTCCATTCTTTTAAGTTCTCAAGCCAAATCGCTCGAAGATAATGTTTTGCTTTGGCAAACCATTCTTTAAGTAAATTTCTTAACGATTGGTTCATAGGTTAATATTGACCTAAAGTTCCGGCAACTTTAGTGCGTCTTTCAGAAAGTCGGAAAATGATATAACCGCCCAGAAGTAAAACAATATCCATTATTAAAAGAATAAAGATAATTTTATGAAGATCTCCAAGGTTTTTATTTAATAAAATAATCGTTCTGATTGCCACTAATGCATAGGTTAACGGAATTAATGCTGAAAGGGTCTTGGTAATTGGGCTGACTTCTACCGGATAACGAATTGGCGAGAAGAGATAAAAAACCCACTCGATAGTATGTACCCAGCCATGCGCTTCTTTTATTAATAAAGTAAGTCCGGCAAAAGCAATGGCGAATCCGTAAAACCCAATTACTAATAGAAGCACAATTACTAAGACCGGAAGAATTTTAGTAATAGTTAAATTAAGACCTAAAAATAAAGTTGCCAAAAGTGCCTGCAGTCCAACATTGACTGAAGCATAAAGAAATTCCGCTAATGTTTTGCCTAAAAGCACAAGGATTGGGCTTGCCGGTGATGCAATTATATATTCAAGAGTGCCCCAATAAGTCTCTTCGCGTAAGGAATTGCCTACGCCCCAAAGTCCGGAAAAAATATAAGTTGAGACCATAGCACCAATTAAAACAAATGGCAGATAATTCGGAGATCCGGTAAGATTCTTAAACGCTTCACTGTGCATTCCGCCTACTAATGCTTTACCTTGAAAGATAAACGGCAAAAGCCACATGAGAGGTGCAATAACCCAAAACACCAAAAGAATTGGATAAGCAAGCCAAATTTTTATACTTTTTTGAAACTCACTAATTACAATTCTCAGCTGCGCTTTAAAATTCATAGTTTATTCTAATTCAAGTTCTTCTTTTGTGTCCTCAGTTAAACGACGACCGGTAATATAAATAAAAACATCTTCTAAGGTTGGTTCGTTAACATCGATTGCTAAAATCTTGGCATATTTTTGAACTTCTGATATTACATCAGAAAGGACCTGTTCGGCACGGGGAAGAATTATTTTAAAATGAGTTATGGTATTTTGAGTAGTGATATTTACTTTTTCTATAGTAGGTATTTTGCTGAGATTTTCTTCTAGTTCTTTAGCGTTAGTTATCAGAGTTGTTTTTATCTCTAATACTTCACTGTGTGGAAGATCGCGTTTATATTCTTCCGGAGTCTTGCAATCAACAATTCGCCCTTGATTAATAAACGCAATCCGTGAACACAATTCATCAGCCTCATCCATATAATGAGTTGTCAAAAGAATTGTCTTGCGTTCTTGTCTATTTAGTACATTCTTAATAAAGTCTCGTAAAAACCGGGCAAATTGCGGATCCAGTCCTAAAGTTGGTTCGTCTAATAATAGCACCTTAGGATCGTGGATTAAAGCTCGGGCTAATGAGACTTTTTGTTTCATTCCTGAAGAATACTTTTCCACCCGCTCGTTTTGCACCTCTTTTAATCCTAAAAGCTCCATCAAATAATCAATCCGCTTCTCAGTCTCTTTTTTGTCTAATCCGTAGAGTGCGGCAAAAAATTTTAAATTATCCTTAGCAGAAAGTTTCCAGTAAAGGGTTCGTTCACCACTTGTCAGGAGTCCGATTTGACGTCGGCAAAAAAGCGGATATTTTAAAACATCCTTGCCCATAATTTTAATTGTTCCACTATCCGGAATCAGAAGGGTTGCGATACAACGCACGAGGGTCGTTTTACCAGCGCCATTGGGACCTAAAAGTCCAAAAATTTCTCCTTCATTTATTTCAAAAGTTGCGTTATTTACCGCAACAATTTCACGTTTTTTAAGTCCTGATCCGCGCTTAAATTTTTTTATAACATTATTTACTTCAATCGCATATCCCATATTTTTATCATACTACTTTATTAATTAAATTAAACATTGCTTCAGCAGAGCTTTCCCAACTAAAATTTTTTGCCCAGTTAATTCCTGCATTTGCCATTTTGTAATTAAGTTCGTCATTGTCTAATAGAAGTTCTATTTTTTCTGTAAGTTCTTTAATGTTTCCGTATTCATAAAGATAGCCGCTAACTCCATCGCATACTGCATCAGTAAGGCCCGGACTTTTTGCGGCAATTACCGGTGTGCCGCAGGCATTAGCTTCAATGACGATCATTCCCCAACCTTCTTTTATTGAGTTTTCAACGAGGACTTTGGCTTTTTGATAATATTTTATCTTTTCTTCTTCCGTCACATATCCGCTAAAAGTTACCAGATCTTTTATTCCTAAACTCATTGTTAAGTCTTTAAGTCTAACTTCATCATCACCGGTTCCTAAAATTACTACCTGAAAATCGCGGCGTTTTTTAGAAAGTTCTTTTGTTGCATAAAGCAAGTGGTCGATTGATTTATAGCGTTTAAGGCGTCCGACATGCAGAATAATTTTTTCGCCTTTTAAAGCGAAGTTCGGTTTATATAAATTAAGATCAACCCCAGGCGGGATAACAAAAATTTTCGGTGCCGCAATACCGATATTTATTAAATCTTTTTTAGAACTTTCAGAGATTGCCACAAAATAATTATTTTTATAACATAACGGAATAAGGCTTTCGGCTAAATAAACATAGCTTGCCAAAGGAAAACTAACTTCTTTAAAAATACTTTTTCTGAAAAGATGCATCATTAATGCTAAAACTGGTTTTTTGGTAAGCCAAGGGCTAAAAAAGGGTATTTTATTTAAATCGTCAATTACTAAGTCAAAATTTTGTTCTGCTAAAATATGTGGGACTTCCCGATAAACTGCAAAGTTAAAAGTATTAGGTGTGCCGATTCGGATAATTTTAATTCCATCAATCGTTTCGTTTTCTTGAGCACCGGGATATTTAACTGCAAGTTGCGTTACTGCGTAGCCTTTTTTGACAATGCGCCGAAAGATTTCTTGAAAGTATATTTCTGCACCACCTGCTAAAGGATTTTTAATACAGCGCCAGTTAATTACTAAAATTCGCATTTATATATCTTACGAAAAAATTGATAACTCGTCAATTATTATGAAACTTAGGGTTTCTTTGTTAATCGTTAAACAGACGTTTTTGATGGTGGGAAAGAAAACAGCCCACTTTTTTACGAAGATAGCGAGCTTTGTTTTTTACAAGTAATGCTCCGGGTTCAATTATCGTTTTTTGGTATTTTTCATTTAATTTATTAGCAAGCATAAAAACTGTAGCTATTTTAGAGCGGGTATTAAATAATTCTAATTGCTTACTAAAATTCGTTAAATTTCCGGTTCGGATGCCAATAAGCCGAATTTTTCTTCCTTTAAAGTTTTTTAGAAAAAGTTCGTAGGCAACTTTACTAATTTCCGCCGGGGTCTCAATCGGTTGCTTTAGAGTTACTTGGACTAGTTTAGTTTTAAAGTCGCTAAAGCGCACCACAAGTTGGATTGTGCGTGCTTTGAGTTTATCTTTTAAGAGACGCTCGGCAACTTTACTACTCAGCCAGTCTAAATACCATTTTATTAAGGATAACTCATCAGTATCATAAGGCAGAGTGTACGAATGTCCAATTGAAGATATCTCTTCGGCAACTTTGGGGTCGACCGCGCTAAAATCCATTCCCCAGGCGCGATTGTGAAGTTCAGCTCCATAAACTCCAAATTCATCAATAAGTTTGGCTTTAGGATAGCGTGCTAAATCGCCGATAGTATTAATTCCTAATTTATTTAAGCGCTGGCTAATTTTTACTCCAACACCAAAAAGCTTTTCAACACTTAACGGCCAAATCATCTCCGGAATATCTTCGTAGTTGATTATTGTTAGGCCGTCCGGTTTATTGAAATCGGCAACCATTTTTGCTAAAAGTTTGTTAGGTCCGATCCCTATAGAACAACTAAGATTTAATTTATTTCTTACCTGAGCTTTGATTTTTTGCGCAATTTCTTGGGGTGTACCGAATAAGCTTTGAACTTGGGTAACATCTAAAAACGCTTCGTCAATCGAGTAGGGCTCAACTAAATCAGTATATTGTTTATAGATCTTTAAAAGTTCATAGGAACAGTTAAGATACTTTTCGTGATCACCGAAGACGACTTTGGCATCCGGGCATAATTTTAATGCCTGATAAAGAGGCATACCTGACTTGACACCAAACTTTTTAGCTTCGTAAGAACTTGCAGTGACCACAGTGCGTTTTCCCGGTCCACCGATTACTAAAACCGGTTTTCCTTTTAGTTCGGGCTGGTCGCGCTGTTCAATTTGCGCAAAAAAAGCATCCATATCGATAAGCATAATTACCCGGTTAAGCATAATCTTTTTCTATAAGGTTTTGCTTTTATTAAATTATGTTCAATAAAGCACTTTTATGTCAAGAACTTATTTATTATACTAAACCTTTACTTGGTGCGTAGAAACTACCAAAAGACATGCTTAGATATTAAGCGGTGCACTCAGAATTACAAGCCTTAGAATTTCTCATGATAGGTCTTTTGGTTAAAGTAATGTTAAACAGATTCTTATAAGGCGCAATAAATGTGCTTTAAAGATTTTCTTTAGAAGTTCTAAAAGGCAGCACAGAAGATCCCCGCAAGCGTATTGATACTTTTCCGCTACAGTGTGGGATCAGTCATTGGTCTTTGGTGGTTAACAATTCTTAACTAACGAGCGCACTGATGCTAGAAGTCGCTTAAGAATTTTCGGCTCTAATCCTAATTTTTGCCATCGTGCCGTTGCTGCTTTAAGTCTACTAGTCTGCTGAGGTTTGGGGGTTGTTTTTAAGATTTTAAAGACATGCCGAGCATAGTTGTGATAAGGAATATTATAAATGCTTGGGGTATTACTATCAGCTAAGATCTTTTTTACTTTTTGATTAAGAACAGTTTGAAGTTGGAATTCATAAGTGAGTACTTGACGGTAGAAGTTTTGCGCCTCTTTGCTGTAAGCGGGTTGTTTAACTAACCATTTTTCAGCCATATATTGAGCTTTGCTTTTCATATTATCACCTTCTTTCTTTTAAGATTTTTCACTATATATAGATGCTGAAAATTTTAAGAATGGGGAAAAAATTTTATCTTGACTTTCATGAGAAGTTAGATTAATTTAAAATATGCGGAGGCGGATGGGTGCTGGTGTGCCTACTGGACTTCAAATCCAGATGCTCTTCGAAAGGGGAGCGGTAGGTTCGATTCCTACACGCCTCCGCCAAAGCGTAATTTTTTATCTCTAACGTTCCCAACTTTTATATAAAAATAAGGTTAAATAGTGTAGTTTGCTAATAATTTGTTATGTGGTTGTCTTATGCGGTTAGATAAATTTTGATTAGGGTTTTTGATACTTCGGTGATAAAATTCTTTTGTCTTCGTGCCTTATGGTAATTCCTTTGGTATCAAAATATTGAAGAATTGGTAAGGCACTGCGTCGCGAGGTTCCTAATAAATCTCTAAATTCGGATACCCTAATTTCGCGGTTCTTACTTAAAAACTCTATTAATTTTTCTAAGGCTATTTTTAGATAATCGTGATGAATCAAAAGCCCTTCACCAAGATTGATAATTTCTCCTAAGTCTAACAGATGTTTTAATGCGCTTTCTATTTCGGACGGAGATTTTCTTATAATTTGGGCGATTTCTTTCTGGGGCAAGGGTTCGAACTTTTGGCGTAAGAACAATGTGCGCAGTTCAGCGACAATCATTGAGGTTTTGGAGTCAAGCTTTGGCTCAAAACTAATTAGTTTTACCAGATTATTAGGAGTAATTTGGATTTGACCGGTTATTGAAAGTTCAGCTAGCCCGTAATCAAAAAGAGTTTTATCTAAATCGGGGTTGATTTTTTTAAGTAATTCTAAAATTCCCACACCCAGACGAGTTGGATTTTCGGAATGATAATTTTTTATTGCTTCAAGGATTTTATCTTTTAGTTTTATAAAGTTGTCAGAGTGATAATAAAGTTCCCGACGTTCGTCAATACAGATCGCTTTCTTTTCGTGGATTAATTCTTTTAGCACATTTTTTATTTCATCAGTTGACAATCCGGTTTCCCAAGCAAGATCTTGAGGTTTTAGAGGGGTAAAAATGCTTCTTAGAAGTTTCTCATTCACAAGAGTTGTATTCTCAGCTTTTTCAAGACTTATAAGATGAGCAAGCAATTCTTCATCAGAACTTTTAATTTTCTCTGCTTTAGGATCAACAATAACGCCCCCACCGATAGTTGTTGGTGGCGAGTAAGTGCGCACAACAAAGCGATCGCCAAGAGCACAGACCGCTGGAGTTTCAAGGCGGAATTGGACTAAAGCTTTTTCTTGAGGCATAAGTACTTTTCGGTCAAGAAGGACTGCTCTTCCTAATAATTCTTTCGTGCCGATATGAATTCGTAACCGTTCAAAGTTTTTTACCGGGCGGCGGTGCGCACTTAAAATATAAAGTGAAGCATTGATATAAAGTGAAGGTTCAAAGAAGCCAGGCCAAGCTAAAACATCGCCTCGTGCGACTTCGTCTTTTTCAACACCAGAAAGGTTAATTGCTGCGCGAAAACCGGTAATAACTTCTTTAATGGGTTTATTATGGACTTCGATATTTCGAACTTTAACTAATCTTTTCTGAGGTAAAAGTTCTAACTCGTCACCGATTTTTATTTTGCCGGACAGGACTGTGCCGCATACAATTGTCCCAAATCCCTTAATAGTAAATACACGATCAATAGGCATTCGGAAAACTCCATGGTCAATTTTTGGGGGTAGTTCTTTAATTGTCTTATCTAAAATTGACTTTAACTCGCTTATGCCTTCGCCCGAAACATTAGAGACTAATACCACAGGGGCATTTTCTAAAAATGAACCCTGAACAAGTGCTTTAATTTCGTCAAGCAGCATAATAATTCGTTGTTTGTTAACCAGATCAATTTTTGTAATCACGATAATACCGGCTTTAATTCCTAAGAGATTTAAAATTTCAAAATGTTCATAAGTTTGTGGCATCAGCCCGTCATCAGCAGCAATAACAAATAGCACTAGATCAATTGTTGCAGCACCAGCAACCATATGTCGGACAAATTTTTCATGGCCCGGAACATCAATAATTGTTGCCTCATCGCCGTAGAAAACAAAACCCAAATCAGTAGTCATTCCGCGTTCTTTTTCTTCTTTTAACCGGTCCGGATCAACACCGGTTAATGCTTTTACCAGAGCACTTTTACCGTGATCAATATGTCCGGCCGTGCCAATAACAATATGGCGCATAAATAATTATGAGCCTAAAATTTCTTTAAATGCCTGAAAGATTATTTTCTCTTCGCCTTCGAAAATTGTTCTAAAATCTAAAAGGAGCCAGTCGTCTTTTAGGCGGCCAAAAATTGGCACTTGATAACGGCGTAATTTCCGGGCTAAATCCACTGAAGAACCTGCTTGAGGTTTTATTGCTACAGCATAAGTTGGTAATTGTTCAGTGCTTAAAGAACCGCCGCCGATTTCGCTTTGTTCAGCACGGACTTCTACTTGAAGTGAGTTTTTAAATTCCCCTTTTAATTTTCTATAAAGCCAATTCGCTTGTTTTTTTATCTTACTTATTGGTTTCAGTAAAATACTAGTGACGCTGTGTTCTTTGATAATAATCTCTTCAGGTTTAAGAAAGATTTTAAGGGTTGCTTCACATAAGGCATTAGTAAATTTATCGCAGCGTAAAGTGCGTGCTAACGGATGTTTTTTTATTTTATCAATAAGCACTTTTTTGCCAATTATAAATCCACACTGCGGTCCCCCAATTAACTTATCACCACTAAAACACACCAAGTCAGCACCGGTTTTAATGCTTTCTTGGACTAAGGGTTCTTTAGGCAAACCATACTTAGAAAAATCAATTAGCGCGCCACTACCTAAATCGTCAACAACCGGAATCTGATACTTTCTTCCTAAGTTGACAAGCTCTTCGAGTTCAACTTGGTGAGTAAATCCCAGGATCCGAAAATTTGATTGATGAACTCGCATAATAATCGCTGTGTTTTCAGTAATTGCATTCTCGTAGTCTTTAAGATGAGTCCGGTTTGTTGTTCCGACTTCTTTTAAGACTGCGCCTGATAGGTTCATTATTTCCGGCAAGCGAAATGAACCCCCGATTTCAATAAGCTGGCCTCGGGAAACAATTACTTCTTTACCTTTGGCTAAAGCGCTAAGGATAAGAAAAGTTGCTCCGGCATTGTTATTGACAATGATTCCCGCTTCACAGCCGGTGATTACTTGGAGTAGTTTATTTATTTTTTTATAGCGATCGTCACGCA
>JANXBB010000007.1 GCA_025061975.1 Caldifarciminota bacterium
GCTTCAACTTCTTCGGGCGTCTCAGCAGCTACCGGAAGTTTGGGACGCTCAACCGGTGGGGGTTCAGCTAGTTTTTCGAGTTCCGGAGGAAGTTCTTCAGCAATTGTTGCAACTTCTTTTTTTAATTCGTAGGCTTTATAAATAAACTCTTTAGGTAAAACTAAAAAAATTATGTTAACAATCGCTAACGCTACAATCGCACTGATTCTTATAGTGAAACCATAATAACTATCCCAATCGAACACTCGGTTCATAAAACCTCCATTTATCTTTTAGCAAATTCGGTAGCAAATGTAATTTTTAGAGCACCGGCTTCGCGTAATGCTTCAAGAATGTCAGAAACCTTACCATATTCCACTTCCTCATCGGCCCGCACCACCATAATAAGATCCGGATTATCATCTAATTTTCCTCTCGTTACCGAGATAACTCCATTTAAATCTAAAAGATTATCATTAATTGAAATCCGGCCTGTTCGATCCAACCAAACATGCGCAACATTACGTCGCTTTAAAATTCGTTCTGTAGCCAAAGCTTTGGGCAAAGTAAGTTTGAGTCCAACTTCGGTTCTAAAAACAGTAGTGAGCATAAAAAAGATAATTAATAAAAATGCGATATCAGAAGTTGATGCAGTAGTAATTTCTGGCTCACGCCGAATAAGCCTTTGAATTCTCTTCATAACCTAACTCCCCTCTTTAACCGGTACCAAACTTATTTTCTCTGCTTTAGCTAATTTTATCTGATCAAAAACTCTAATCATTGTTTGGTACTTTGCAGTTCGATATACTTTAAGAGCAATTACCAAATCTGGATTTTTACGAAGCTCTTCTTCAACAATTCCTTTGACACTTGGAATATCCACAATCTGATCTCTAATTAATACTTCACCTTGAGGATTTACTGCAATTGTTAAAATGTTTTCGCTTTTTATTTTTACTTCTTGACCTTTTTCCGGTAAAACTATTTTTAATCCTTTTTCTCGACAGAAAATCGACGTAGTCATAAAGAAAATAATAATCAAAAAAGCTATATCACCCATCGATGCCGTAGGAATTTGAGGATTAGCCTGTTTTCTTTCGCGCAGACGCATATTTTACTTAGGAGTACAAACAAATTTTTCAGCTAAATAGTCGATTAATGTTGACGCTGCGGTCTCCATGTCACGAGTGTAGGAGTTAATTTTGCTTTGGATTAAAATAAAGATAATTGAAAGTGGAGCAGCGATAATTAATCCCCATTTAGTAGTGATTAAAGCTTCAGAAATACCGCTAGCAACAACTGTCGGTTCTACCTCGCCAACTGCTGCAACCGCAGCAAATGCTCGAATCATTCCGGTTACAGTTCCTAAAAATCCAAAAAACGGAGCTACAGTAATAATGCCGCCCAAAAGATTCATTCCCCGATCTAAAAATGCTAATTCGCTAGCGGAAGATTTAATAATAGCATCTTCCATTAATGCTCGTCCGCCACTAGCTTTTTCTAACGCTGCCTTCAAAACTCGCGCCACCGGTGAAGTTGTTTTATTACACATCTCAATTCCCGCATTTACTCCATTAGTCTCAATAGTTTTTATTAAGTTGGCGACAAATGTTTTAGCATTAAGCCGCATTTTAACAAATATTGTATAAATGCGCTCAATGATCAGCGCTAATGCAAGCACAATGCAGGCCAATAAAAACCACATTATGCCGCCACCAGCTTGAAATTCTTGTATCATTGGTCCTCCTCGTACTTTTTAGTTTTGTTTTTATATATAAAGCCTTTCTTAAACATCATAATAATTTAACAAATCTTTGTTGTTTGTCAAGAGGAAATTTACAATAAATCTCGAAATCTTCTAAGACAGCTGTTTTACAATAAAATTGGAAAATTTTATCTCGTCCTTTGTCCGGTTCTGAATCCCTATCACAGTTTGTATTCTAACGTAAATTTTTATTGACATTTCAGTTTCTTTTATTAAAATCTAATAAAATAAAAATGGGGCAGTAGCTCAGTTGGGAGAGCACCTGAATCGCACTCAGGAGGTCGGCGGTTCGAATCCGCTCTGCTCCATATAATAAACACAAGAGAAATGATATTACCGAAGCGGATTTTTTTAACAAAAGGTGTGGGAAGACACCGAGATAAATTATCAAGTTTTGAAGCAGCACTCCGTGACGCCGGCATCGAACGATTTAACATTGTTCGAGTTTCAAGTATCTTACCTCCGGGTTGTAAATTTATTCCAAAAGCTAAAGGGCTTCAATATCTTACACCCGGTGAAATTATCTTCTGTGTTCTTGCAGAAAATTCAACAAATGAACCCCATCGTTTAATATCAGCGTCAATTGGTGTTGCTGTTCCTAAAGATCCGGCACAATACGGTTATTTGTCGGAATACCACTCCTTTGGTGAAACCGAAGCTAAAGCTGGAGACTATGCTGAAGATTTAGCAGCCACGATGCTGGCAACGACGTTAGGAGTTGAGTTTGATCCTAATGCCAGCTGGGATGAGCGCAAGGAAATTTGGAAAATCTCGGGTAAAATTGTCCGCACGATGAATATTACGCAAACTGCGATCGGTGATAAACGCGGTTGGTGGACAACAGTAGTTGCTGCAGCAATTCTTATTCCTTAATTTTTTAATTTTTAATTGTTTACCTACACTCTTAATAGATTTTAGCGAGCTTGGTATTATAATAGTAGTGCCGTAAAATTTCCCGATAAGAATAACCACGTCGAGCCATAGCAAGCGCTCCATGTTGACAAAGACCAATTCCATGTCCCCACCCTTTACCTGTAATTTCGAGACTGTCTTTTATTTTTTTAATAGAAAAAAATGTCGAGCGCAAATTAAGCACCTTGCGCAAAGCTTCACCGGAAACTTTATATTCTTTATCAGCAGTAAATTTAAGATAATTTACTCGACCAGTTTTTTTATCAACAATTAGTTCAGGTATAAAATAAAATTTATATCCGATTCCGGCTAAAAAAAGCACCGTGTCTAAAAACGCTCGATAATCTAGTTTTACTTTCCAATTGTAATAAGGGGATCCTGCACAAAAAGGAGTTTGAGTTTTAGAATGCTTTGGTGAATCGATAATTGATCTTAAATAAGGATAACGCCCATTTGTAGTTTTACCACCGCAACAAGCATGATATTGTGTAAATGCAATTTCTTGCGCATACCGCAAAACTTCGCCGCAGGTAGCATCAACTGCTAATTTTGCTGTTCGATATTCGCGTTCCGCTCCTTGATATTCCTGATCATATTGAAATGACCCGTATAAATCGAAATCTTTTTTTTTCTTTAATAACGCAACAGCATAACTACGAGCAATTACCGCTTGGGCTTTCAGAGCTTCAATCTCGTTTTCTTGGGCAGTTCCCAACTCACAACTTACAACTCCATATAAATACTTTTCGAGGGGTAGAATATTAACAACTGTTAGAGGTTTTCTAACAAAGAATCGATGAACTACATCTTTCTTGATAGAAATCTTACTATAATAGCTAGTAAGTTTGTTCACATACCTACCAATTTTTATATTTCCTGAGCTCTGCAAAATAATTTCCTGTTTATCGGTTAACAATCTCTCGTGAGCTAACAATAGAATAATACTATCTGCTTTCACAACAGCCGTTAAAAAAGCGTTAGGTTTAATGCGCCGGGTTTTCTGCAAAGTATTAGATGCTATTAATGAACTATCACCGACAATATATACTGTATCTATATCCCACAAAACTGCAACTCGAATTTCCGGCTCTTCGGTTTGACTCGTATTTACTCGAATTTCTACTCGACGACAACAAAAAATTTCGACTATCATTAAAAAAACTAAAAATAAATATCTCATGTTTTAATTT
Source organism: Caldifarciminota bacterium (assembly GCA_025061975.1). GTDB lineage: Bacteria > Hydrothermota > Tepidihabitantia > Tepidihabitantales > CAIPLT01 > JANXBB01. Next base: position 3,847 of record JANXBB010000007.1, read on the forward strand.
TTTAAGTATACTATTTAAGCTTTCTAAATTCAAGTCATTAATCTCCCTCTTTACAAATCCTTAAATTTTTAAGATAATATTTATTATGCCTTATAGAAACGAAAAAATTGCTGAAACTATAAAATGCGCGGTTGCTGAAATTATTTTAACTGATTTACAAGATCCGGTTTTTCACTTTGTAACTATTACTGGAATTAAACTTAGCAGCGATCTCAGACAAGCAACATTATACTTTTATAATTTCGATGAAAAAGTGAATAATAATATAGTGTTGGCACATCTAAACCATGCCGCTAATTTTATCAGAAATCGCCTTAAAGAAAAGATAATTACGCGCTACATTCCTCAACTTAATTTTAAACTTGACGAACTCGTTTTAGAAGAAAAAAAACTTTCGAATGCTTTTAGACGTATCCAAAACCCTAACAGTTCCAATGGAATCTAAAACAACCGATGCTGTTAAGCTAACATCTTTGAATAATAGTAGCTTTAAGTTACGCGGTGTTCTTCCAGTTATTAAGCCTCAAGGTATAACATCGTATGACTGCATCAGAAAACTAAAACGAATTTTTAAAAATGCCAAACTTGGTCATGCGGGAACACTTGACCCTAATGCTAGTGGTTTGCTTTTAATTCTTTTTAACGACGCAACAAAACTCTCACCATATCTATCATCACAAGATAAAGAGTACGAAGCAACTCTAAGATTGGGAATTACTACAGATACTGATGACATAACTGGAAATGTCCTAAAAATACAGCCGGTGCCTTCAATTACTGAGGACAATTTTAAAGAATTATTAAAAACATTCCTTGGAATACAAACCCAAATCCCTCCAAAATTTTCTGCAATTAAGCTTCAAGGCAAAAAAAGCTACGAGCTGGCTCGCAAAGGAATTAACTTTGAATTACCTGCGCGAATTGTTTCTGTTAAATATTTAGAGCTTGTTGATTTTACTCTACCCTTAGTTCGTATCAAAGCATTAGTAAGTAAGGGAACTTATATTCGAGCTTTGGTTCGGGACATTGGGGAAAAACTTGGTTGTGGTGCATGTTTAGAAACTCTCGTTCGAAGTAAAATTTCACACTTTACGATTGAGAAAGCTCTACCTATAGATGAGGTAACTTATGAAAATGTTCTTGCTAATCTTATACCTCCTTACGATGCGTTACCGGAACTTCCCACATTAACCTTAATTAGTCGGGAATTAAAAAATTTAACTTCAGGATTAACAATTACTAAAAATTTACCTTATGCGCAAGAAACATTGCTTCGAATTATTGATGAAGCGAAAAAAAATTTTGTTATCGGCAAATATCAAAATGGCATCATCCGGCCGTTACGAGTAATTTATGCTGATTTATAAAATAAGTCCTCC
>JANXBB010000017.1 GCA_025061975.1 Caldifarciminota bacterium
CCAATTAATGAAAAAGCAGATAAATTTTATTAAATATTCTGCTGCTATAAATGGCAACATTGGTAGAACCCTATCAACAATGGGAGCAAAAAACGACTTAAACGATAAGAACGGCAATAATTCCAATTAAAAAAATTCCATCGAAAACACCTGCTCCACCAATACTCATAACGCCATAGCCAAATTTTTTAATGACGCCAAGATTTAGTATGTCAGCACCAATTAAAACTCCCCACACTCCTGATATGTATGCAACTGCCGGAGCGTTGGCTCGATTAGTTAAAAAAACTGCTAAAAGTGCAGCAGCGATTGGGGGAATGAAAGCGGGAATAGCAATACCAATACCCGGTGTGGGGCGAGCTAATATTTTACATAAAATTACCATGATTACAGTGGATATTATTACCGGTTTTAGAGAAGTACGAAAAAGTAAAAAAATTGATAGGGCTAAGGGCAAGATACATCCACCGACATTTACAGCTAATACTTGCTTTGTTAGAAATTCAGGGCGGATACCAAACAAGAAACGATTTATCGCAGATAACTCAAATGGTCGCGGTGTATCAACGATTTTTTCATAAATCGGGATATTAATCATACTGGTAATAAGTGAGACCAGAAAGAATAGAAAACCGATATGGGGCGACATGCCTAATTTATAAAATGCGAAGCTAATCACATTTGCGGAAAAAAGAAATAATATAATTGGTAGCAATAAAATAAAAATAAAAAGAACTATTATTGAAAATGGTAAATAAAACATTACAATTTAAATCTCAAGTTTGGTTTTAAATTTTTAACTAACTTTCTTTGTTTCTTTTATTGCTCCTTGAGCTGCCGCAATTCGAGCTGTAGGAATTCGGTGTGGCGAACAACTTATATAATTTATTCCTACTTTATGGAAAAAAAATATTGATTCTGCATCGCCACCGTGTTCGCCGCAAACTCCGATTTTTATATTGGGATTAACTCGACGGGATAGCTTAACTACGTTGCTAATTATACTTCCCACCCCTTCTTGATCTATAGTTTGGAACGGATTACTATCGATAATTTTAAGCTCTAAATATTTCGGGAGAAAATTCCCTATATCATCCCGAGAATAACCAAATACAGTTTGTGTTAAGTCATTAGTCCCCAGAGAAAAAAAATCAGCATGTTTTGCTAATTTATCAGCAATTATTGCTGCTCGTGGTAATTCAATCATTGTACCAACCAAATAATCAACCTTTGTTTGGTATTTAGCCATAATTAAATTGGCAACACGATCAATTAATTGTTTTTGGTGTAAAAATTCATTTACTGTACTGACTAAGGGAATCATAATTTCAGGAAAAACTTTTATTCCGTTTTTGATTGCTTCACATGCGGCCTCGAAAATAGCTCGTGCTTGCATTTCGGTGATTTCCGGATATACAATTCCCAATCGG
>JANXBB010000026.1 GCA_025061975.1 Caldifarciminota bacterium
TCAATTAACACTTTTTCAATAGCATCTTGAATTTCTTCAATATGGGGTATTTTTGAAGCACTTTGAAATTTTTCAATTAAGAAAGCAACTACTTTGTCAGCTAATTTTTGTGCGGTAGCACGATCTTCGCCACCTACGGAACGTGCGGCTTTAAAAATTGCATTAACAATTTTATCTTTATTAAATTCGTGAATTTTTCCATCACGCTTTTTTACATAACGGAAAAAAGTTTTAGTTTCAACTGGTTTTGTTTCTGAATTAATTTCAGTATTACTAGGGGAATCTTTTGGTAAATAATTATTGTTAACTTCTGAAGACATTTATACTCCTTTCTCTCTTTTTAATTTATTTAATTCTAATGCAAATTCTTCAATACTTTTGAATCGGCGATATACTGAAGCAAAACGTACATAAGCAACTTGATCAATATCAATTAACTTTCTTAAAACACGCTCTCCAAGCTCTTTAGATTCCACTTCAAGCTTGTACTCATCGGCAAGCTCTTCTTCAATTTCACAAACAAGCTTTTCGATAGTCTCTTGGCTTACCGGTCGTTTATTACAAGCTAAAGCGATTCCCCGAATTAATTTTTCGCGGTCATAAGCTTCTCTACGCCCATCACTTTTAATGATCATCAGCGGTGCCCGTTCAACATACTCATAAGTCGTAAATCGGCGCTGACACGAAAGACATTCACGCCTTCGCCGAACCGCTAAACCTTCACGCGTCAGCCGTGAATCTAAAACACGATCATTGTCATTATTACAATAAGGGCACTTCATATTGTATAGTGTAAATTTTAAAACCCAGATATTGTATTGTCAAGGGAGAAATTTTTAACCGATAAGTTAGAGAATACTTGTCAGACAATGATAAACTCGCAGGGCAATTAGGTGTTTTGTTTTTGAAGCTAAAATTTGTGATAGGGTAGAAACTTAATTGGGTCTTTCGTAAAAACAGTTGACAAGGCAGGTTGGCTTTAGTATTATTATGACAAAATTTTTATTGTTTATTGGGGGTAAAAATGAGGGATATATGGCAGAGTCGGACATCGTTTGTTTTAGCATCGATCGGTTCAGCAATTGGTCTGGGTAATATCTGGCGATTTCCTTATATTTGCTATGCAAATGGAGGTGGTGCTTTTTTGATACCATATCTTGTTGCTTTGTTTACTGCTGGGATCCCACTTATGATTTTAGAGTTTTCTTTAGGGCACTACTTTGAAGCACCGGCACCGATGGCTTTAGGAAAAGTCCGTAAGCCTTTTGAGATTTTGGGTTGGTTTGCGTTACTTGTCGGATTTGGAATTTGTACTTATTATGCAGTAGTTATGGGCTGGTGTTTTGATTATTTGGGGCTTGCGGTAAAAAAAGCTTGGGGCGAGCACACTCAAGAATTTTTCTTTAACGAGTTTTTAAAAATTTCTCAAGGACCACTTATGCTTGGTTCAATTCGGGGTTGGATTGTTTTGGGGTTGGTTCTTTCATGGATATGGATTATTGCCTGTATTTGGAAAGGTCCAACAACAGTTGGAAAAGTTGTTTATTTTACAGTGACAATTCCCTGGATAATATTAATTATTTTTGTAATCCGCGGAATTACTTTGCCGGGCGCAATCGAAGGTTTAAAATTTTACTTAACACCCAATTTTTCAAAACTTCTTGATTATAAGGTTTGGCTTAACGCCTATTCGCAGGTGTTTTTTTCTTTAACAATCGGGTTTGGAGTTCAGATTACTTATGCGAGTTTTTTGCCCAAGAAAGCCGATATTGTTAATAATGCATTTTTAGTAAGTTTAGCAGATGCAGCAACAGCGTTTATCGGGGGATTCGCAGTGTTTTCAACTTTGGGCTATTATGCTTTAAAGAGTGGCCTACCGGTTGATAAAGTAGTAGCATCTGGCCCGCAATTAGCTTTTGTGACTTATCCAACAATTATTAATCTGCTACCCATTGGTTCGGTAATTTTTGGGATATTGTTTTTTATAATGCTCCTTACTTTAGGTATTGATTCAGCTTTTTCTTTAGTTGAAGCCGGCGCAGCTGGAATTAAAGAAAAGTTTAATTTAAATCGCACAAAAGTCAACATTGGATTTGGAGTTATCGCTTTAGTGATCGGACTTATTTACACAACAAATGGAGGGCTCTACTGGTTAGATATTGTAGATTATTTTATGAACAACTTTGGATTAATGATCGTAGCGTTGTTGCAATGTGTTCTAGTGGGATATTTTTACAGTCTTAAAGAACTGCGACACTATGCCAATAATCAGTCAGATTTTAGCATCGGTATCTGGTGGGATTTTTGTATCAAAATTCTGACCCCGGTTGTTGTTTTATTTTTAGTCTTATCAAATATTATCGACCGAATAAAGACCGCTTATGGCAATTATCCAAGAATAGCAGAGTTTTTAGGTGGTTGGCTTTTGGTGATAATATTTATTATTACTGCTATAATCCTCTACAAACAAAAACACCGGAGCGCTTAAGAAAAACCATAAGTGATTTTTTAAAGAATAAGGAAAGATTATGCCAATTTCAGCATGGATAATGTTAATTGCAACCTTAGTGGTGTTATTAGGGGGCATAGTTGTTTCTTTAATACTGATGAATAAGCCCAAATAACACCAGAATATAAGACCCTATTAACCAATAAAAACACCAACGTTTTCTAAACAACTATCCCACACAAACCGATTCACTTTTTACTACTATTTGTAAGACCATGAAAACCAATATCTTAAAATAAAACAACTTAACTTATTGATAACCAATGTGTTGTATTAATGCTCTATTAAGATTTTGGTTTTCAAAGATTTATAATAAAAAATTTTAGGAAACCAAAAGATGAAATAGGAGTCTATTTGAGTGAATACTTTGATTAGAGTTTCGTGGTTTTATAGAAAA
>JANXBB010000042.1 GCA_025061975.1 Caldifarciminota bacterium
CAAATATTGGTTCTGTTGCGCTGCGTCAAGGAACAGCAGCTAATGCACCTCGGGTAATTATTGATGGTATTAGAATTGCTACAAGTTGGCTTGATGCGTTAGGTATTCAGCCTGGTGTTGCAACTCAGCTTGCAATTACATCAGTTAACAATGGCGTTAATCCATCAGTAAATATACCATTTAATGTTGTAGTTCAAGCCCAAGATGCGCTCGGTAATCCAGCATATGTTACTCAGAATACCGATGTGCAACTTTTTGTGCATACCGGGTCAGGGCAACTTGGTGGCACATTAACCGGAACAATTACTCAAGGCACACACACAATTACACTTTCCGGTGTTACTTACAACACAATTGAAAACGGAGTGCAAATTAGAGTAGAACGGACTTCTGGAGATAACTTAACTCCGGGAATCAGTGCGCCATTTAATGTTTATGCTCAAGCATCACAACTTGTTTTTGTTGGGGTTCCAGCGCGCAGTCAGGTAAATAAGAAAATGGCATCGTTTAAGGTAGAAGCGCGTCGAACTGATAATTCAGTTGATTCTAATTATATTGGCACAGTTACTATTTCTAAAGCCACAGGTCCTGGTAATGTTTTTGGTACATTAGAAAAACCTTTACAATATGGTGTTGCGCTATTTGATAGTGTTGAAATGGATACACCGGGTGAATATACACTTTCAGCATCAACACCGGGTTTACCAAGTGCAACAAGTCCAACAATAACAGTTATTGCACAGGTGTTCCCTTGGGTAGAAAACTTTGAATATATTGCAGGCACTTCAGTCGGTTATAATGGTTGGTCACCGCATAGCTCTTCGGGCGCAAATCCGATTTTAGTTATAGAGCCCGGTTTAACATATTCGGGATATGTTTCTTCAGGAATTGGTAATGCAGCAAAAATTGATACTACGGGTGAAGATGTAAATCAAGGATTTACCCCTCAGACAACCGGCACGATTTATGCGGCATTTATGGTAAATGTAACTAAGGCAACAACCAGTGGCGATTATTTCTTCCATTTAGGGCCAGCTCCAATTGGAACAACGTATATAGGCCGAATTCATGTCAAACGTGATGCGTCAGGCAATTTAGCATTTGGACTCGGGAAAAGTGCTGACGATACGACTTTTACGGGTTATAATTATTCTCTTAATACAACTTATTTAATGGTATTAAAATACGAAATTGTAAGTGGTACGCAAAATGATAAGGTTAGCCTATTTATTTTTAGCTCCGGTGTTCCTCCCACAGAACCTGTTACACCGACGATAGGTCCTTTATCTCCTGCCAATGCCGACCCTACAAATATTGGTTCTGTTGCGCTGCGTCAAGGAACAGCAGCTAATGCACCTCGGGTAATTATTGATGGTATTAGAATTGGAAATAGTTGGGGAATTGTTTCTGGCGTTGAGCCACCGATTATTACTAACATTGTCCGAACTCCTAAAAATCCATTAAGTGGGCAGCAGGTCACGGTAACTGCGAAAATATATGATGACATAACACCACTTAGTGATATTGCTGATACTTTGTTTTATAAAATCAACAATGCTGCAACTTGGAATTGGATTCTTAAAGATACTTACAATCCCGCTGACTCTACTTTTAGCTATACAATTCCAGCCCATTCAACTTTCGGTGATACGGTATTCTATAAAATCCATGCTACTGACGGCAATGGAGCAACAACAATTTCAAGTGTTTATCGCTACATAATTCCTTTTGAGCGAACAATTAGCGAAATTCAAAATAACGGGCCAGCATCAGCTGATACTAATAAATACGTGTATACTAAAGGAATTGTTACCGGCACATTAGGCGCACGGTTTTTTATTGAAGAAAATCCTGGTGGTGCTTGGCATGGACTTTATGTATATCGGCGAGCGCAGGATTCATTGCCCAAATTGCAAGTTGGTGATAGTGTTGGTGTCTGGGGAATTGTTAAAGAATACTTTACTTTAACAGAGATTGATGCTGGTTATAATCTGGGTGGTGCGGTTGTAGTTTATGCGCAAAATCGTCCGTTACCTCAGATAAGTAAAATTAATTTCAGCAGTGTTACTGAGGCTTATGAAGGGTGTTTAGTCCGATTAGATTCGGTTTACTTTAAAGAAGTTGGCAACTTTACCGGCAGCACTAATTATTGGCTTTATTCACTTACAAGCGCCGATTCAGTGCGGGTGCGAATTGATGCTGCAAGTGCGCTTGTTGGAACTCCAATACCACAAGAGACAGTTGCATTAATTGCCAATCTCAGCGCCTATAAAGATACTTTTCAATTGATGCCCAGAACTCAAGCAGATTTTCTGCCTTATTATTATGATGTCGCAGTTACTGAAGTTTTAGGTCCTACCGGTACAATACCTTGGGGTGTCAAAGTACGTCCCAAAGCAAAATTTAAGAATTTGGGGAACCTGCCCAGTCCAAGTTTTCGTGTAGTGTTTAATATTACCGAATCAAAACTCGGTGAGTACACTGATACAGTAATGATTGCAACATTGCAGCCGAATCAAGAAGTTACTATTGAGTTTGAATATTATACAGTAACTGGAAATGTTGGAACTCTCTATCAGACTCAGGCTCAAGTGTTAATTAATGATCGCAATAGCGTTAATAACATACTTGCAGGTAGCGGCTTTGAAGTCGGGTATTCATTAGTGCGAATCTGGTTTATACAACCGGATGTTCCTCAAGCTTTGGATCTTAAACCCGGTAAGTATGTTAAAGATGGTGGTGCGTTAGTTGCTACAAATAATACACTTTATGCATTCCCCGGTAATAAATCCTGGCAGTTCTATAAATTCACACCTACTGGCGTTGCTTGGGGCGATTGGACAGTATGTGAAAGCATTCCCTACGGCTTTAAGTATAAATATGGTGTCGGAATTGACTCTTCAGGCTTTAATAACAAGAAGATTGCAAAAGGTGCAGCACTCTGTTGGGATGGGCAAAACTTCATTTATGCAACAAAAGGTAATGGTACTTATGAGTTCTGGAAGTATGATATTGCAAATGACACCTGGATTCTTATTAGGAAGTATGTGCCGACAGTTAAAGGTCTTAAAGGTGGCACTTCGCTTGCATATTCTAACGGGTATGTTTATCTATTAGCTGGTGGTCAGAAACTTACTGATCCGTTCTTCTTCCGTTATTCAGTAGCTGGTGATTCTTGGGAGCGTCTTACAAATCCGAAC
>JANXBB010000105.1 GCA_025061975.1 Caldifarciminota bacterium
TTGAAGTCCGAGTAAAAAATTCCTCTGGTGAACCAATTCCCCAAGCATTAGTCTGCTTAAGCAGTCCGGAAAACCGCATGTTTTATTTCCGTGGTCGAACTAATTGTTTCGGATATATCGCGTTTGAAATTAATCCCTACAGCGTTGAAAATTTTGACATTACAGTCACTGCTCCTAATTATCTGCCATATGAAAGTCGCTGTCACGTGCTTGAACTGCCAGCTTTAAGTACTAACCACCACAGCTGGAAAACGCTACTTAAGAAACCTGATATTCCACCTGATTCCAGATTTTATTTGTTTGATACCCAGGGACGTCTTATTTGTGCCGGGACTAAAAGCATAATCAGTGATAGTTTTGAAGCTTTAAGTCCCGGCATTTATTATCTTTATCTAAAAAAGTCCGGGTTTAATAGTGTTAAGAAATTAATCATAACGCGATAAATTTATTCCGGAATCTCATCTGACGGATTTCGAATTATGTAAGGCACAATCCAAAGATAGGATGCATATGTCGCAGTAGAATCGCCAAAAAGACTCTCAAATCCAATAAGATCAAAAGCACAATGTCGCACAGTAGGACGTGAGTCGTATTCATCAGGAATTATCCAAGTTCCAACAAACATGTTTTGATCTCTTTTAAAAAGTGCCATTCGCCGCTGCCCTGCTCCTATAGCTCTCCGGGCTCGGTGTAAAAAAACCCACCCCGAATCATCTTCTACATTTATATTTACTGTAACTTTCACTGTATCATCAGGTCTTAAGTCTGGTAACGATTCGCGCTTCAAAAACCGCGTCGGATTATTTAAAACAAACAGATAGTTTCTTCGGGGGACCTCTAGCCTAACTTCGTTAATCGACATTCCCGTATATGCATTGACAGTATGAATTACAGCCGGAGTAACAGCAACTATCCGCCAATGGCGCGGTCGAATTCGTACTAACTTGACTTGACGAACCGAACTATCGGTGATTGCTCGCCGATAAACAACCGAAGATTGGGGGACATTACGAACCCAGAATCCATAATCCGGTGGGAGCCCTTCCAGATACATAGTAATTGTCGCTACCGCAGAGTCTCCATAAATATTGATATTAACATTTCGTTCAACCGGTCGTTTAACCTTACGAATCCACTTAACCCAAGGTATTAAACTATCAGTAAATTCAGCATTTAGAAAAGATATATCGCCAGTATCATCAACTACCATTGACCCTTCAGCGGTGTAATTAGATTCTTCTAAAAGCTCTCGAATTGCTTCTTCTTCGCTTTGCGTGCTGCATCCCCAATAGATAAAACCTAAAGTTATTAGTATGACACTAACCACAGTAAGTTTTTTTAGCATAACGCCTCCTCTGCTCATCGTCACTAAATTATTAGACAAAGTAGCTTTGTAAAAGGTTTAATCTGATAAATTAGGTTTAGTGATTGCAGTAATTTTATATCTTTTACCTTCAAGATCGAAAATTTCCTCACCTACGGTTTTGCCTAATAGCCTTTGAGCAAATGGAGCTAAGTACGAAATAATTCCCGAAGCTAAATCAGAGTCCCAGGGACCTAATATTGTATAATTAACACTCCCGCCAAACTCGTCAATTAGGGTAACTCGGGTTCCTAAAGACACCTTGGTTGTATCAATCTGATTAAAGTCTATTGGTTGAGCTTTTTTTAACTCATTTTCGATTTGCAGGATTAAATTAAATAACCGCTTCTGTTTTTCTTTAGCTGCTTTATATTCAAAATTTTCCCGTAAATCACCATAACTCCGAGCACGAGCTACCTCGGATGCAACTTTAGGAAGTTCCTCGTGTTTTAGTCGTTGCAACTCTTCTTTTTTAAGTTTAATTGCTCGTTCGGTGTGATAAATATAATCTTCTTTCTCTTCATATAAACTTCCAAATTTTTGTGCGAAAAGTTTATTAATATAATCTCGTTCTTCAGGATAAAAATTGGGAAGTTCATTTATCCGTTCGAGTATTTTCACAGCTGAGGTGCTATCTAATTTTTCGATTACTGAATATAACAACTGATAGTTGTTTGCAATAATCCGTTTCCGAATTTCTGAAACTAATTTTTTTTGTCCTGCTAAATCAAGATATCTTAATAATATCTCTAATTTATCAGCAATTGCTTCTTTATCTACTAAGTAGAAAAAATGCTGTGGGTATTGACGGTACTCATTAAACACTTTTTCTACAATAAACATTAGACATTCATCTGGAGCGATATTAAATATCGCATTCCAAATTTGTTTATCTGATGAATTTATAAAAAGATCTAGTAGCAATTTTTTGCTATCACGTCCCGGATCTTCTAATAACTTTTTAATAATTTTTTCTTTTTGAGATTTAGAGCTTTTTTTAAGAAGTTTTATTATCTCTTCTGGAGAATAAGAAAAAAGTGCGTTATAATCAATTTCGAGTTCCTTTTGCTTTGCCGTTTCGGGTAGTTTCGTTTTATTCTGTAGTGTGTTTTTTTTAAAAAACTTTATTAGTTCTTCTATTGTTTCCTGACTAACTACATTTGTCAACAATTCTTTAATCTCGCTCGGCGATGGATGTTTTTCTAAATCCCGCGTAAGAATTGAAAGAAAATTTTTGGGATTTTCTGTTATTAGCTCTTTAAGTCTTTGAGGCGATTTAATTTTCAGATAAAAGAAATGATCAGGCGGAAGTACTTCTAATACCGAAGCCGCCGATGAAAACGGAACGTGCTGGATTTGTCCTGAAAAAAAATCTACAACCACACAATCTAGAAGCCAATCAATTTTTATAATTTCCCCGTAACCAAAACGACTATTACGAATCGGAGTTAATGGCTTTAGTCTAACTAAGCTTTCCAAAGTTTTAACGGCATCGCCGATTTTTTCAGTTTCGTAAATCCCACTATGATGTAAAATTTCATCTAAATGGTCAATTTCCGAGTACTGGCTTTTATAAAACTTAATAACCTCTGCGCGCTGTTTAGGGTTGAGTTTAATTAAATTACCATACCGTCTCAAAAACTCTTTTAATTGAGTATAATACTGATGTTCCAAAAAGAATTCGAAAATAACTTCTAGAAGTGTTTCTAAGTGCTCTCCAAGATCGAGGTGTTGACCAACCAGGTAATCAAGGGTTTCATAAAGTTCAGTAAATTCGTCCTCGGGATTTTTAGATAATAAATATTCTAAACACAAATCCGAAATTGCTGCACACTTGTTTTTTTGAATATTTTCTTTAATTTTCGAAAGTAAATTCTGCCGCATAGTTTATTTATATTAAATTAACAAATTAATTATAAAAAATCAAGCATTGTACCTGAGAAGCGAAAACGACAAAATTCGGATCGCCCAGGATCGTTCGTCTAATCTTGACATTTTAAATAATTGTGATAAGCTATAATTTATTATGCGTGATCTGCAGTCCGAACCTGATAATCGTAATATCCCAATTGATAAGGTTGGAGTAAAAAATTTACGCTACCCAATTTGTCTTTCCGATAAATTTCACAAAAAACAACACACAATAGCCAATATTAATATGTATGTAAATTTACCGCACAACTTCCGGGGTACACACATGAGCAGATTTATTGAAATTCTAAATCGATTTCATCGCGAAATTGCAATTCAAAATATCGGAAATATCCTTAGAACTATGAAGCAAGAGTTAAATGCGGAATCAGCCCATCTTGAAATGGCTTTTCCGTATTTTATATTAAAAAAAGCACCAGTCTCAGGCGAAGTAGGGCTGATGGAGTATCAGTGTCGTTTTTTAGGTGACCTTACCGACAAAGTAAAAATAGTTTTAGAAGTATGTGTCCCGATCACTACCTTGTGCCCTTGTTCTAAGGCACTTAGTACCAAAAGTGCTCATAACCAGCGAGGTGTAATTAAAGTACAGGTGCGTTTTCGGGGTTTTTTGTGGATTGAAGATTTAATTGAACTAATTGAAAATTGTGGATCAAGTCCGGTATATTCACTATTAAAACGCGAAGATGAAAAATATGTTACTGAACATGCCTACGAAAATCCAGTGTTCGTTGAAGATGTTGTCCGAAACGTAGCGCTAAAATTAGAAAATTGTCCACAGATCATATGGTACAAAATCGAAACCGAAAGTTACGAATCGATTCATAACCACGATGCTTATGCATCTCTTGAAAAAAAATTAAAATAAACATGAAAATTTTCAAATATTTATTTTTGTTAAGCATTGGACTAATTGCCGTTAATTGCGTTAAAAAACATCAAATTTTTACCGCTCAATTTGATATTACTTCTCCTCATGGACTTTTTAGCGAAGGTCTATATTATTTAAAAAACAAAAACTATGAATATGCATTAAGATCGTTTTACACTTTAGTTGAAGATTTCCCTACTGATTCCTTAGCCGACGACGCCCAGTTTTATGTCGCAGAAATCCTAGCTAATCCCCAAAATCCTAATAGAAATCTTCTTGAAGCTATTTCTGAATACCAAAATTTAATTAAAAATTATCCCGAAAGTCCGTTTGTGCTCAAAGCTCAAAAACAACTGATAAAATTACAAAAAATACAAAAATCTAACAAAAAACGATGAAAACGATTATTGTGAATAGCTATCGTGTAAATCCCGATGAAAGAATCATTCCTTATATCGAATGTGTTAGTAAACATAGCGAATTCGTTGTTGTGCCCGATGTCGTTATTTACGATTTTGACACCTCAGATTACGACGCCTTAATTCTTTCGGGCTCTCCGGACCTAATATCCTGCGGAGCCTTTTCTAAATCCTATTTAGAATTTTTAAAATATAACCGATTGCCAACTTTAGGTATCTGTTACGGTCATCAGTTACTAGCTAAAGCGTTCGGCGCTAAAATAAGCTCTCAGAAATATCCGATTGAAAAAGAAGAATTGATCAGAATAATTAAACTCGATCCAATTTTTGCTGGCCTTGATTCTGAATTTATTGCTCAAGAAAGTCACCGGGAATATGTAGAAAAAGAATCACTTGTGAAAGCAGGTTTTGAACTTCTGGCGGTTTCTGAGTCTTGTGAGGTAGAAGCAATAAAGCATATTGAATATTTTTTTTATGGGGTTCAATTTCATCCCGAACGGTCAGGTCGCAATGGCCAGATAATATTTGAAAATTTCTTTAATCTTGTAAGAAAACTGCGTGGGCTGGGTTAAGTAAGAAACAACTTTAACAGATAATAGAATAAAGGAACTGTTATAATTAAACTATCGATGCGATCAAGAAAACCCCCGTGAGCGCCCAATAATGAAGAGCTGTCTTTAACGCCTGCTTCTCGTTTGAATCCAGATTCTAACAAATCACCAACAAGAGCTCCGCAACTAAGAAAGAGAGCGGTAACTATAATTTTTGATGTTGTAAAATTGAATACTCGCCCTAAATAAATTATGGAAAAGCCCACCCCAAAAATAACTCCAGCTATAAAGCCTTCGTAAGTTTTCCTGGGACTAATTTGAGGTGCTAAATAATGTTTTCCTATTAGACTGCCAACAATATATCCGCCGGTGTCGTTAATCCAAGTAAATCCCAGCGGGTACAAAGCTATTAAAAATCGTTTGGAAAGCGACCAATCTTGACTCCAAATCCAATCCTTTAAGTATAACAGATGACTCGGTAAAAATCCTAAATAAAACATTGAAAATAAAAAATGTGGAACAAAACTAAAGAATTTTTTCTGGAATGCTAATGCATAAATAAAAATAACAAAAGTTAAAAACAAGTAAGGATAAAATGATTTAGTAAGATAATATAATATTGGGAAAAGGCCATTAATCACAAGCATTATTAGTTTAGGCAAAGAAATTCCGTATTTTTTTAATAAGTTATAAAATTCTCCAGTTGCCATAAGAATCCAGAAAATGCTAAAGATAACCATAAGCCAAACCGGACCGTAAAGCACAAGCAAAACAGAACTTACCAGAAAGAGCCCTATCAAAGTTCGTTCACCAAGTTTTGTAACTTTCGCGGACATTAAACTTTTGGTAGATTATCGTCTTCGACTTTTCCGAATCGACGTCTTCGACGCGCATACTCTAATAACGCATCGTACAAATCATCTTTTTGAAAGTTAGGCCATAATACATCCGTAAAATAAAACTCAGTATATGCGAGTTGCCATAATAAAAAATTAGAAATACGTTTCTCCCCGCCGGTTCGTATCAAAAGATCGGGATCGGGAATTTGTGGATCGTAAAGAAAATTTCGAAAATTTTCGGGCGATAATTTATTATAATCGACATTGTTGGATGTCACAATTTTTTTTATTGCGTCGATAATTTCGTATCTTCCGCCATAGCTCAAGGCTAAAATTAAAACTAACCCTGAATTATTTTTAGTTTTATTTATTAAATAATTTAAATTTTTTTGAACTCCTACCGGTAATCGATCAAGTTGCCCTATTGCTCGAACTTGGACGTTATTTTTCATTAATTCCTCTGCTTCTTTTACCAATCGGTCTTCTAAAATTTCCATTAATTTATTAACTTCCTTTTGAGGGCGAAACCAATTCTCTGTTGAAAATACATATAAAGTAAGATACTTAATTCCCCATTCTCCACAAGCTTGAACAACTTTTCGCACCGTTTCAACACCGCGTTGATGTCCGAAATATCGCGGGAGTCCTCGAGCTCTAGCCCAACGCCCATTACCGTCCATTATTATCGCAATATGGACCGGCAAAACATTAGGTAATTTGTAAATTTTTTGTGACACCGGTAAATCTTGTCGATAACTTTTATTTTCTATTTTTCTAATATTTCTTTTTCTTTCTTAGCGAATAAGTCATCAATTATTCGGATATGCTCATCGGTAATTTCTTGAATTTTTTTTGTAGCACGCTCTGAGTCATCTTTGGATATTTGTTTGTCCTTTTCTAACTTTTTTACTTGTTCGTTACCATCTCGACGAATATTTCTGATGGCAACTTTAGCATCCTCAGCTAATTTGTGACATAACTTCACAAGTTCTTTACGGCGTTCTTCAGATAATGGCGGGATTGGCACACGTAAAAAATTGCTTTCCACAATAGGATTAAGTCCAATTTCAGCTTTTAGAATTGCCTTTTCAATTTCGCTTATAGCACTTCGATCCCAAGGTTGAACAATCAAAGTTTTGGGATCAGATATCTGAATCGAGGCAATCTGTTTTAAAGGAACTAAAGAACCGTAATAGTTAACTTTAACTTCTTCTAAAATCGCCGGTGAAGCTCGAGAAGTACGAATTTTCGAAAGTTCGAGAGCTAAAACATCGGTGGTTTTGCGCATTTTTTCTTTTACTTGTTTATAAATATCTTCTAGCATATGATACTCCCAATTTTTTCACCATTTAAGATTTTTGTTAAATTTTCGGCTTTAAAAACATTAAAAACAACAACTGGTATTTTGTGTTCTTTTAATAATACTAATGCAGTTTCATCTAAAATTTTTAGACGGAGTTTTAATGCTTCTTCATAACTAATTTTAGGCAATATTTGGGCACGTTTATCGGCTCGTGGATCAGATGTGTACACCCCATTAACATTAGTTGCTTTGAGTATTAATTCGGCATTAAGCTCTAAAGCTCTAAGTACAGTTGCGGTATCTGTGCTAAAATAGGGATGTCCGGTCCCACCACTTAAGATTAATATTTTATTATCGCGCCAATAACTCAAAGCTTCCTCAATCTGATAAATTTGAACTAATCCTTTAATTTCTAGCGCACTTAAATGTACCGCTTTTTCTTTTAGTAAGTCATGTAAAATTACACCGTTTATCACTGTCCCAAGCATGCCTGCATAATCAACAGTTAAACGAGTTAGTTCGCTCTGATTTCGACCACGGAAAAAATTACCCCCACCAAGCACAATTGCTAATTTTTTACGACATTTATAAACATAAGTTATTTCTTTGGTAATCTCCTTAAGTCTCTGCCAATCCGAGAAAATCTCACCTGTAAGCTTCAAGATAATCCGCTCAGCCCCTATTATAAAATCCTCCTTAGTAGTTAATCGATGCTACTAAAACTATTCTTCGCCGATTTTAAATCGAGCAAATCGCTTGATTCGAATGTTTTCCCCAAATTTCGCAATCTGTTCTTTTAAGTAATCCCCCACTGTCTTTTCCGGAATCTTTACAAACGGCTGTTCTAAAAGACAAACATCATTAAAATATTTCTCTAATTTTCCTTGAATAATTTTTTCAATCACTTCTTTAGGCTTATTGGTTCCGGCTAGTTGCTCTTCATAAATTCGTTTTTCTTGTTCAATTTTGTCTTTGGGCAAATCCTCTCGAGAAATTGCCTGAGGATCCGTCGCAGCTATCTGCATCGCAATGTCTCTAACAAATCGCCTAAATTCTTGATTGCGAGCTACAAAATCAGTTTCACAATTTACTTCAACTAAAACTCCTAATCGTTCACCGGGATGAATATAGGCATCAATCACTCCTTGAGCAGTTACGCGTTCTGCTTTTTTAGCTGCTTGAGCTATTCCTTTTTTACGTAAATATTCTATCGCTTTCTCAATATCTCCGCCACAAGCCTCTAAAGCTTCTTTACAATCTAATACCCCGGCGCCGGTTCGACTTCTCAAACTGCTAATTAATTCTGTAGAAATCTTCATACTTCACTCTCCTCCTCAGCTGCTGATTGGGCCTCGAGGTCTTCAAATCCTTTCTTTCCCTCAAGGACCGAATCAGCAATTAACTTTGTAATTAATTTTATTGAACGCAAAGCATCATCATTACTCGGAATTGGATAGTCAACTTTTTCCGGGTCGCCGTTCGTATCAATCATTGCAACAATTGGGATTTTCATGCGCCGAGCCTCGGCGATCGGTGTTGCTTCTCTTACTACATCAACTACATAGACAATACCTGGCAAGCGATCCATTTCTCGAACACCATTAAAAATTTTATAAAGTTTTTTATATTCGCGTTCTAAATTTAAACGCTCTTTCTTTGTATAACCTTCAAGACGCTCAGCTCCTAAAAGCCGCTCAAGCTCTATCATCCGATGGATCCTTTTTGAAACAACTTCAAAATTCGTAAAAAGCCCTCCAACCCAACGCTCATTAACATAAAAAGCACCACAACGCTTAGCTTCTTCCTCAATAATCGGTTGAGCTTGTGGTTTCGTCCCAACGAACAAGACATCATGGCCTAACTCAACAGTTCGGCGAACAACATCGCAAGCTTTCTTAAGATGCTCAAGAGTTTTTTCTAAATCAATAATAAAAATATCGTTTTTTCGACCAAAAATATAAGGCTTCATTTTAGGATTCCAACGACGTGCTCGATGACCAAAATGAACACCAGCTTCTAACAAATCCTTGATTGTAATTAGCTGCCCGTTCACAATTGGCCTCCTATCGTTTTGTCCACTGGAAACTCTTCCGCCGTTTAGCAAGTCCATATTTCATACGTTCTTTCTCGCGTGGATCACGTTTAAGAAGTCCGGCATCCTTAAGCGGTTTCCGTAGTTCTTCGTTGCTTAAAACCAGTGCACGCGCAATTCCTAAAGCAATCGCTCCAGCTTGAGCCGATATACCACCACCCTGAACTTTAGCAATAACGTTATATTGATTTTCAAGTCCAACAACTTTAAATGGTAAATTTATCAACTTTAATAAATCTTCACGACCTAAATAATCTTTGGCTGGTCGGTTATTAATTTTAATCTCACCGCTTCCTAAAGTTAACCAAACTTTAGCGGTTGCGGTTTTTCGAGAACCAACTGCAAATAATGTTGTTTGCATAATCTTTTGTTATTTTTTTAATACTAAATCTTGAATTAACACCGGATTCTGAGCTTGGTGAGGATGCTCAGGCCCACGATACACAAGTAAACGACGCATGCGTTTAGCCCGTAACCGATTTTTAGGTAACATTCGTTTTACAGCAAGTTCAATAATCCGCTCAGGAAATTTAGCTAAGAGGTCTTTAAATCGAATTGCTTTAAGCCCACCAGGATAACCACTATGATGATAATAAATTTTATCCGTATATTTTTTCCCGGTCACGCGAATTTTTTCAGCATTAATTACAACTACAAAATCACCTAAATCAAGATGAGGAGTATAATGCGGTTTATCTTTACCCATCAAAATTCGCGCAATTTGCGATGCGAAACGACCTAAAGTTTTACCTTGTGCATCTACAAGATACCATTTTCGCTCAATTTCTTGCGGTTTCGCAATATAACTTTTCATAATTAAGTAAGAAGTATAATTAAAAAATTTTAATTTGTCAAGAAAAATAATATTATCCCATTGTCTTTTCGTACCACAAATAAAACTAGCTAATAAAATACCGTTAAATTGTGTCTTGCTAAACGTAAAATAAGACGAACAGCAAATTCTCAGGTGTGTTATATTAAATCTTCAATTGGACGCTTCTCTATTATTAGTATGAACAATACGAAAAGAACTTATTGAAACATCTAAGTGATTTTTAAGATTTTCTCATGTTTATTGTCACGGGGATCGTAGTCTAGCTTCTCCCATACAGTATAAGAACTTCACCCTAAGCTTTTATAAATTAATAAAAATGTTTTTCGATATAAGTTCGCTGGGCAATTCTTAAAAGATAGTCATCAAGTTTTTCCTGAGTTTTTAACGAAATCAAATACTCTCGGATCTCATTTTGAAGCTCGGCTAAAGTAAAATAGCGCTCCTCTTCTTTTTTTAAAACTTTGATCAAGTGAAAGCCGTGTTCGGAAAGTACCGGCTCAGAAACTTCGCCGGTATGTAATTTTTTCACTACAGTTCGGAATGGTTCTTGTAAATTCTCTAGGGTAAATTCACCGAGATAACCACTGCTGTCTTTTGTAAAAGGATCATCGGAATACAATAAAACTAAAGAATCGAAATTGCGCCCTTTTATGATTTCATTGCGTAAACGTTCTAAAAATTTTTTAGCTCTTATTGTATCTTCTTTAGTTATCTTAACACCAATAAAAATGTGAGCTAACTCAACACTATCTCGTTTCTTGCTTATGCATTTAACAATCTCATAACCGCCTTGTATCCGAAAGGGCAATGAAACTTCGCCGGTCTTTAAAGTCTCAATTACTTTTCGCATTTCACTCGAAAGTTCCGAAACATGAAACTTTCCTAAATATCCACCCACCTTTTGGGTTCGCCGATCTTCAGAAAAACTTTTGGCGACTTCTTCAAAATCTCCGCCGCGTAAAATTATATCATAAATTTCACTGGTCCGTCTTTGGGCTAAACTTTCATTTTGTAAAGATGGTTTTATCAGGTAAAAAAGATGCGCTAAACTTACAATTGCCGGTCTTTTAGCAAGAGATTCTTTGTGGGTTTCATAAAATTCGTAAATTTCACGAGCACTAACTGATAAATTTAAAATACCCTTTTTGGCTAGTAATTTTTGGCCCAATAGCCGCTTACGAATTTCACTTCGATAGCGTTCCTTTAAAGTGCGTTCCGTAAGTCCTTCGCGTTTTAGTACTGAATCAAATTCTTCGGTGCTCCGGTAATTTTGCCGTAAAAGCAAGAGATTTTTTTCTAATTCTTCTTCAATTTCTTGACGACTAATTACAATACTTTCTTTTTGCGCGGCGACTAATAGTAACTGATTTTTTATTAACTCGTCTAAAACTTCGCGATAAAGAATTGAATCTGGTGGAAGACTTTCTTTAGTCAGCTTTAAGAAATTTACTGCCCCTAAAAGCTCACTTTGGAGAATTACTTCGTTTCCAACTACTGCAACAATACGGTCAGCAATTTTACTACCGTAAAGACCCGTAAAACAGATTGTACCAAATAAAAATAACAACCAGAAAATCTTTTGATTGTTATTTTGTAAAATAGGCATCGGGATTCTGATAAACCGTGGTTTTCAATTTAAGCACTCCTAAGAGGCTATCAAGCATTTCTCGCTGTTTTCGATAAAGAAGTACTGAATGAATATAGTCAGAAACTTCATTAAGAGCAATATCTTTTTTGACCTTCTGTTTGTCGATGAGTTTTATAATCTGATAACCTTCTTGAGTTTTTAATACCTCGGTAAACTCGTTGGGTTTTAAATTAAAAATTATTTCTTCAACTGCTGGATCGTTACTAAAACCCCGTGCCAAATACCGCGACTCAGCACCTTTTTCTAAAATTCGGTCTTGAGAATAAGCTTCAGCTAATTTTTTAAAATCGGCTCCGGCTCGCAATCGGTCATAAAGCCGATACGCTAAAGATTCGTCGTAAACTAAAATCCGTGCGATTTTTATTTCGGAAAGAAACTCATCTTTGTGTTTGTGAAAATAATCATCGATCTCATACTGAGAAACAGTAAGTTTGTCAGTTTCATTTTCTAAAAATTTATTAACAATGATTTCTTTTACAGCTTGTTTTATTTGAACATTGAGTGTCTCGTTTTTGTGTACTCCTCGGCGTGTTGCTTCTTGATAAATAAGTTCTGTATTAATCCATTTTTCAAGAAAAGACGAAATCTGCTCCGGAGTTAGTTTAAACCCAGCTGGAAGTTGAGTTGTAAGCTGAAATTCTTTCTTTGTAAGTTTACGATTTCCCACTTTCGCAAGTACAGGTTCAGGTTTAGAACAACTTAATATTAATATCAAAGTAAAAAAATTTACTAAAAAGATTAAAGTGATTTTTGTTTTCATAAAACTCCTTTTAGTTTTTAAGATTTTTGCGGATAAGTTTTTGATTTTTAATAACATCGTTGATAACTTTGTTCAATGCTTTACTGTTGATTTTTATTTTTGAAACTGCTTTTAAAGAATCCGCGAGAGCATGGAAACGTCGCTGTCGTCGTTCGGGAAATAAAAGTCTGCGAATTGTTTCTGACGCATCTTTAACGGTTAAATTAGGAAAATCCTGTTTATGAGTACAATAATAGTGGTTAATTTCTTCAGGCGTAATTGTAACCTTCCGAGTAATTTCGGTGAGACAAAATTTTTCATAAAGTAGATCCTCTTCGCGTTGTTTAAATTCTGTTAAAAAATCTTTTCTTTTGTCTATACCACGCATTAATGCATCTTCATATAAAAGATCTTCTTCTATTTCCCGCTTTATCGCGTATTCTCGTATTAGGGTATCTAATAACTTAGGAAAACGTCTTGCGAGTGGAAGAAAATTTCTCACATAAACAATTTTTTTACGGTCTTTTATAGCTACCCAAATGGTTTCTTCTTCAGGAGTTATTAGTTCCACATCCTTATATAATACTCTGATTCCGGAAGGATTATATTCAACGCGACTCGAAAGTGTAGTTAGGTATTTATTAGCAAGCCGAGCTTTTTTTTCTTCTTCAAGTACTCGTTGGGCGTATTTACGTCGTAGACCATTGGAATCTTGAACTTTTCTCCGGGCTTGTAAAATTACCAATTGATAACTTTCGTTGTTTTTCATTGGTTTTGATATTTCGTCTTCTTTTAGTTCAAGAATTATTGGGCGTAAATTTTTATCAATTTCATAAATCGGGACAAATTCATCTTGCGGATAACGACGAGTTACAAATTGCGGATATTTTAAACTCGCACTATCAGGAGTGTTTTTTATATCATAATAGATATGTTTAGAAAGACTCTCATTAGGCACTTCTAGAAGAATAATTTTAACATCATAACTAGCTAGCTGTTCTGCGTGTTTCATTTCTTCTTTTGTAAGTCGAGCATTTTTAGCAATTACTTCGTCGTAAAGATACGAAATAAGCATTTTCTTTTTGTCCGATTCCAATACCGGTGCTAATTCTGCGAGTAATCCCAAATCTCGACCGGCTTTAATAAAAAGCTTTCTTGTAATTAATTGATCCAAAAGATTTTTAATATATTTCTCAGCAACCGAATCTGATACAAATCCTTTGGGTAATTTTTGAACAAGCTCATCTTTAGTTATTTTTTCTCCATTAACTTCGGCCAATACTTGCGGTTTTTGGCATCCCAATCCTAAGAAAACCAAAATCAAAAATCCTGAAATTAACTTATTGCTCATGTAAATTTTCAGTCTCAAAAACTTTCTTTTTTACTGCAAAAAAACTGTCGGGATTTACTGAAATAGAATCAATTCCTTCTTTTACCAAAAATTCAACAAATTCTGGATAATCTGATGGTGCTTGACCACAAATCCCTACTTTTCGTCCTAACGGTTTTACTTTTTTTATTAGTTCCGAAATCATTTTTTTTACTGCGGGATTTCGTTCGTCAAAAAGATGTGCAACCTTTCCTGAATCTCGATCCAATCCTAGAATTAATTGCGTTAAGTCATTAGAACCGATAGAAAACCCGTCGAAGTAATTAGCAAATTCTTCAGCCATAATTATATTGCTAGGCACTTCGCACATCATATAAATTTTAAGTCCGTCCTTACCGCGTTCAAGGCCGTTTTCTTTAAAAACTTCTAACACTTTAATTCCTTCGTCAGGTGTCCGTAAGAAAGGAATCATGGGAATTACATTTGTGAGCCCAATTTCTTCCCGTACTTTTTTAATCGCTTGGCATTCTAAATCAAACCCACGGCGGTATTCTTGACTGTAATATCTCGATGCACCGCGGAAACCTAGCATGGGATTTTCCTCTTCAGGTTCATAAAATTTACCTCCTAAAAGTCCGGCATATTCATTAGTCTTAAAGTCCGACATTCGTACTATAACATCGTTGGGATAAAAAGCAGCTGCAATTGTTGCAATTCCTTCTGCTAATTTCTCAACAAAAAAATCCCTGGGACGGCTTTCGTAAATTCCCAAGCGTTCTCGAATTAGTTTTTTTAATTCGTAATCCGGTAAGTGTTCAAAATCTACCAAAGCCATTGGATGGATTCCGATGAAATTATTAATAATAAATTCAAGCCGAGCTAATCCTACTCCATCGCAAGGTAATTGACCAACAATAAACGCTTGTGTTGGATCACCGATATTAACCATTACTTTAGTTTTGGTCTTGGGTACTTTATCAATTTCGACTTCTTCAACATGATATTTAAGTTTTCCTTCATAGACTTTTCCAACTTCTCCTTCGACGCAAGATACTGTAACGAATTCACCGTCGTTGAGCACTTCAGTTGCGTTACCGGTACCAACAATTGCGGGAATCCCAAATTCTCGGGCAACAATTGCCGCATGACATGTTCTCCCGCCGGAATCGGTAACGATAGCTGACGCTTTCCTTATTATTGGTACCCAGTTTGGATCGGTCATTTCGGTAACTAAAATTCCACCTTCGTCAAACCGATTTTGTTCTTCCGGGGTTTTTAGACGGCAGACACGCCCAACTGCAATTGATGCACCTACACTTTTCCCACTAACAAGTACGCGGCTTTTTTCTTCTAATCGGTATTCTTTAATTATTTTGGTTTTTTTTCGCGAATGAATCGTCTCGGGCCGGGCTTGAACAATATAAATATCATTAGTTATCCCGTCTTTAGCCCATTCAACATCTACCGGTGTTGGCACACCACGGACCTTAGAATAATGTTCCTCAATTAAAATTCCCCATTTAGCTAATTGACAAATTTCATCGTCGGTAAGAACAAATAATTCTCGTTCATCCTTACGACAATCAACCAGTCTGGTAGTAATATTTTCGCCGGTAACAAAGATCATTTTTCGCTCTTTAGAACCCAAGTGACGTTTAATAATTGGACAAAATGGTTTCCGACTCTTCAGTGCTTCTTTAAGAAGTGGTTTAAAGACATAATATTCATCTGGATTTATCTGCCCTTGAACCATAGTTTCGCCTAAGCCCAAAGTTGCGGAAATAAATACAACTTTTTCAAATCCCGATTCTGTGTCTATCGTGAACATAACACCAGCACCAGCAAGATCCGATCTAACCATTTTTTGAACTCCGACTGAAATTGCAACTTTTTTGTGATCAAATCCATGGTTTTCTCGATAAGCAATAGCCCGATCTGTAAAAAGTGAAGCAAAACATTTTATAATAGCCTCTATTAATTCTTCACAACCAACAATATTAAGAAAAGTGTCTTGCTGTCCTGCAAAACTTGCATCCGGGAGATCTTCAGCCGTAGCACTAGAACGTACTGCAACTGAAGCTTCTTCTTCGTTAACTTCGCGGGATAAGGTTAAATATGCTTCCTTAATTGCTTCTTTCAAATCTGTAGGGAACTCAGCACCGCGAATCCGATGGCGGATATAGCGACCAACTGAAGGAATATCTCGCTTCTTCTCTTTTAAAGCGTTGAGTTCTGAAAAAATTTTTTCTTCAAGCCCGTTAGCTTCTAAAAAATAATGATATGCTTGAGTTGTAATTGCAAATCCTAGAGGAACTTTAATTCCGTAGGCTGATAGTTGAGAATACATTTCACCCAATGAAGCATTTTTTCCGCCAACGCAGGATAAATCTTTTAATGAAATGGCATCAAACCATTTAATCCAATCACTGTTAATTCTCATATTTTCTTGTGTTATTATATAACAAGATTTATTAAAGTCAACATTAAAGCAAATCTCTTACTATATAGATTGACTTTTATAGTTATTATTAATAAAATTTATGTAAAACTTTTATGAAAAAAAAGTTAAAAGTAACCCGGTTGAGTGTTCTAATCGGATTAATGCTAATAGGTTGCGCTAAAAAAATGCTACCACCAAGTCCAGATCGTTTTGCGCCCCAACTTTTAGAAATCGAACCCAAAACACAAACTCGTCTTGATTTAGTGTTTAATGAGGAAATTTTACCCTATACTGATTCAATTTACAGGTTTTACGTTACTAATAAAACCGACACCTTTGAAGTAATAAGTATCGTTTCGACAAGTTCAAATATGCTTAGTATATATACTAAGCCATTAACGCCTAATACTCAATACCAAATTCACGGTTGGGTTGCTGACCGAACTGGAAATTTCACTGTTATTAAAAAAGCATTTAAAAGTACTTCACAACCTGATAGTACAGGCCCGAAGATCGTAAATATTTATCCCAAACCCGGAAGCAATTTAAAGTATCGTAAAGATTTTTATATTGAAGTCATTTTTTCTGAACCTGTCGATCCTAAATCAAATATATGTTTTGCAATAAGTCCGTTATACAAAGAAAAAGTAAATTACCAATTCAGCAAAGATTACCAAACATTAACATTTTACTATACCGATACTTTAGTTTACCAGGGTCTAGTTTATTTTATTTTATTACCTTCAATAACTGATATTGCTAACAATCGATTAAGAAACTTGGGCTACACTTATTTTACTAGCGATAGCACTTTTATTACCGGATTTGCCCGAGGAAAGATTTCATTTCAAAACTTGCCAATCGCAGATGGAATTATAGTTTTTAAACGCGGGAACTTAAAAAGCTTTACCACATCCAACAGAGATGGTATATTTTCCTGTAAGCTAGAACCCGGAAAATACTTTATTACAGTTATTGCAGATACTAATAATGACTTTTACGTTGATCTTATAAGTCCTGAATCAGATATTGTGGTTGACACTACACAGCTTGAACTCCCGGTAATAAATTTGTTCCCTGCAACTACTCAAATTAATCTAAATGAATATTTTAAATAGTATAGTAGCAGCAACATTAATTACCTTGTTGGTTTTTGTTTTCCTTAAAGAACGAAAAACATCTCGATTTTACCTCCCCGGAATTCTACGAATTATAATCGTAATATTATTACTTTTCATGCTTTTTGAATTGCGATTTCAGTTGTCCATAAAACAGGAAGCAAAAATTCCAATTTTGGTTTTAGTTGACAACTCTAAAAGTTTTGCAACACAAGAAAATTCTTCACTGATTGACCTGGTTCTTAAAAAAATCCGATCTTTTAAAGCGCGCACTCAATTTTACCTTTTTTCTGATACAGTTTTTCCGTTAAAAAATTTTATGCCGCCTCGTGATCGGACTGATATTGCTCAGGCTTTAAGTTATGCTTTAACTAAAAAACCCGGCGCAGTTGTGCTGTTTTCTGATGGGCTCCACAACCAGAATCGCGATCCAATTACAGTGGTTCAAAATGCTTTATGCCCAATATATACAATTGGTCTTGGAGATGAAACACAAAAAGATATCTACATCGAAGACTTACAATACCCGTCTCGTAGTTTTCTTTCTGATACACTAGTAATTACGTGCCGAATTGGAAATTATCAGTTTTCTAATTATATTACGAATATCACCCTTAAAAGAAAATCTGAAGTCATTCAGAAACAAAGTGTTGTAATAACAACTCCCAATACAGTTCAAGAAGTGGTGTTTAAGGTTTTACCAAAAACTACAGGACGCCACTTATTTAGTGTAGAAATCGATAGTGGTATTGATGAAGAAAATTATAAAAATAACCGGCGTGATTTTTCAATTGAAGTTATAAGAAATCGTTATACAATAATTTACATAACCAACGCACCATCATTTAATACTCGATTTATACTCGATGCTTTAAAAAACAATAAAGAAGCTGAATTTCAAGTATATCCCTACATAGCTTTTACCGGTAGAAATTATCAGAGTATTACCACTGAACCGTTAGAAAAAGTCGCTTCTAGTTGCGATCTGGTAATTCTTGATGATATCAACGAAAATCAGCTAACATCTGAGATAAAATCTTTTCTAAACAATCAACTTAATGCTCAAAAGGGGTTTTTAATTCTTGTGCAAGAAAATTTTAGTCCTCAGGAGTTCCTTCGGGAAATTTTGCCCGGAGATTATTCAAAAAAAACAATTATCAAACAAGATCTTGTATACAATATAACTCCTGAAGCTCGTCAAACACCAATATTTTTTAATAACGAAGGCAAATTCCTATTAGAAAAAGCTGCGCCGTTTTTGGGCGCTAATGCTCCAACTAATCTTAAACCCGGTGCAGTAGTATGGCTATATAATCCCGACAAAAATCTTCCGTTAATAATAAACTATCGCTACCGTGGAAGCAAGATTGTTTTAATAACCGGCTTTCCAATTTTTCGGTTGGGGTTTAGTGGAAACGAAACTGAAACCCAGAAATTGAGGTTTTACGAGTTTTGGGGGAATTTAATCCGATATTTAGCACTTGCAGATATTAAAAATTTTCAAATCCTTGCTGATAAAAAAGATTATCTAGTCGGAGAAAAAGTTAAAATAACATTATATGCAACAACTCCTGATGGGCGATACTGGAGCGGACTAAATATATGGGCTCACATTCCACAATTTAAAAATGAATTGCCGTTTTATGAGTACCAGCCCGGTATTTATGAGGCTGAATTCAATGCCGAAAGCCCCGGAGAAATTTTAGTAAAGAT